>NZ_DAMBSA010000070.1:0-15374 GCF_032054795.1 Pantoea sp. CTOTU49201 | reverse complement strand
GCGCTGGAACTGGCACCGAAAAAAGCGGCCGGAACGGCAGCCGGCTTTACCGGGCTGTTTGGCTATCTCGGCGGATCGGTTGCGGCGAGTGCGATTGTCGGTTACACCGTGGATTACTTCGGCTGGGACGGCGGATTCATTGTGATGATTGGCGGATCGGTGCTGGCGGTGATTCTGCTGCTGCTCACCATGGTCAGTGAACATAAGCACAAGAAACAGCTGGTATAACCAGAACGGGCCGGTGATAACCGGCCCATTTTTTTACGCGAGGAACAGCTTTCGCAGCGTGTGCGGGACGGCGTCATCCGCGTTGCTGCCAATCACGTCCAGCGTCGGCAAGGTATCTTTCAGGCGCTGCTGTGCATTACGCATGATGCAGCCTTTACCTGACATGCTGAGCATCTCCACATCATTCATGCCGTCGCCGAAGGCGATGCACTCTTTCAGCGAGTGGCCGAGCTGTTTCGCTACCGCTTCCAGCGCGTGACCTTTGGAAACGCCGCCCGCCATCACTTCCAGGCACGTTGGCAGCGAGAAGCTGACATTCACGCGATCGCCCCAGCGCGCTTCAATCGCCTGCTCCATCGGAACCAGGCGCTCCGGATCTTCGCAGGTGAAGAACACTTTGCTGATGCCGTCGGTCGGCAGCATGCCTGGCTGGTAAACCTGATAGTTAAATACTGACTCGCGGAAATAGTCCTGCTCGTCTGGGCGATGACGGCTCATGAACCACTCATCGTCGCGATAGACGTGCGTCAGGATGTGCTCGTCATGATATTGCAGGCCATACAGATCGCTGGCGATGTCGGCGTCGAGGTTGTGGCTGAACACCAGCTCACCCTCGGCATTGTGCACGCGCGCGCCATTAGACGTGATCATGTAAGCCGGAATGCCGAGCTTATCGCGCATCTGTCCGACGTCGATATAGTGACGGCCGGTGGCAAAAACAAAGTGGATGTCACGAGCCACCAGTTCCTGCAGCGTAGTGCGAGCGAACGGCGTCAGGCGGTGATCCGGAGAGAGCAGCGTGCCATCCAGGTCGGATGCGACGATGTGATACATGTAAACCTCGGGTGTTGATATCGGAAAGTAAAATTGATTAAGCGTGGTGTTCAAAGAAATCGACCACCGCGTTTAGCGCTTCGGCACGCATCGCGTCTGTTTCAAACAAGATCTCATGACGCGCTCCTTTTATCACATACGGCGCGTTGCCCGCGCAGGGATGTCCTGCTTCAGCCATCGCCGTACAAAATAGATTTTGTGAGCGGTTATCCACCACATCATCTTCACTCGCCTGCAGCAGCAAGGTCGGCGTGGTGATGTTCGCCACCTGATTGAAGATGTCACGTCCGGCCTGCACGCCTTCGCGCACCCAGTGATAAGTGGGCCCACCGACGCGAAGCGCCGGATCGTCAGCGTAAAAACGCAGGTTGCGGCGATAGCGTTCGCGGCTGTGCGTCAGGCGGTTGATGCCAAACGGATTAGCGCGCCAGCGCCCGGTGCCCAATGCGTAGCCTTCACGCAGCGCGGGCAGTTTTTCGGTCCAGTCGAGAATGCGGTGCGCCATCCAGTCGGGCAGCGGCAGCACAATGCCAAACATCGGCGCGGAGAACACCGCAGCATGAAACGCCTGCGGTTGACGCGCCAGAAACAGCGCTAAAATCGCGCCGCCCATCGAGTGGGCCAGTACGTAGCGCTGCTGATAATGGTTGCTGACTATCTCTTTCAGATACAGCGTTTCAAGATCGTCAACGTAGTCACCAAAATCCACCACATGGCCGCGGTGCGAATCTTCCAGCAGACGTTCGGAACGTCCTTGACCTCGATGGTCGAGAATCACCACATCGTAGCCGCACATGAACAGGTCGTAAGCCAGTTCGGGATACTTGATGTAGCTCTCAATGCGGCCAGGCACGACCAGAATGACACGACGATGTTGCGGTGAGGTGAAACGAACGTAGCGAATTTTCAGGTTGCCGACACCGGTGAATTCACACTCTTCACGGCGACGCCAGAAGTCGAGCAGCGGACCCGTAGCAAAGGCCGAAAAGCCTCGCTCACGTCCGAGCCAACTCTGTTTATGATGCTGCATCCGTCCCCCTGAAAAAAACGTGATTCGCGCGCCCGTGCTGCGTAGCGTGCGGCGATTTTCTGTCGTATTGTGTCACACTTCGCTAACTTCAGGGAATGTCACACATGACCATTGAATGGTGGTTAACGTACCTGCTGACCACAACTATCCTCAGCCTTTCACCCGGTTCCGGCGCGATTAACACCATGAGCACCGGCATCAGCCACGGTTATCGCGGCGCGGTGGCATCGATTACCGGCTTGCAGCTTGGCCTGGCCATTCATATTGTGCTGGTCGGCGCCGGTTTGGGTGCGCTATTTTCCCAATCAATTCTGGCGTTTGAAGTCCTGAAGTGGGCCGGCGCAGCTTATCTGGTGTGGCTGGGCATTCAACAGTGGCGCTCAGCGGGCGGTATCGATCTCGACGCCGTTGCCAAAGCGATGCCACGTCGCCGCCTGTTTAAGCGTGCCGTGTTGGTGAACCTCACCAATCCGAAAAGCATCGTGTTTCTCGCCGCGCTGTTCCCGCAGTTTATTCAGCCGCACCAGCCGCAGCTGATGCAATATCTGGTGCTCGGCGTTACCACCATTGTGGTCGATATCATCGTGATGATTGGTTACGCCACGCTGGCAACGCGCATTGCTGGCTGGATCAAAGGGCCGAAGCAGATGAAGCTGCTGAACCGCACCTTTGGTGGATTGTTTATGGCGGTTGGTGCGCTGTTAGCCAGCGCACGCAGAATGGCGTGAGATTCAACCCGGTGGGCATAAATGCCCACCCTACTTAGGGTCGCCATTAATGGCGACCTGGTTTATCTCGAAATAATTAAATGAATGCCAAAACCGGCAAACAACACGCCCGCCATACCATCCACCCACTTCGCCATCCGCTGATACTTATCACGCATCCACGGCATAGCGAAAATCGCCGCCACCAGCGTAAACCACGCGAACGTCTCACCGATAATCAGCAGGAACAACCCCCAGCGCTCCATCGCGCCGACGTCGTTGCCAACAAACAGCGAGAACACGCTACCGAAGTAGATGATCGCTTTTGGGTTCGACAGGTTAGTCAGGAAACCTTTCAGGAAGCTCATGCCTCTTTTCGGCAGCTCTACCACCGGCGCTTCCGATTGTGGCTGCTTGTGACGTTGACGCGCTGAACGCATCAGCTGCCAGCCCATCCACAGCAGATACAATCCGCCGCCGACCATAATGATTTCATGCAGCCAGGCCATTTTTTCCAGGATCAGATGCAGGCCCATCAGCGCCACACCGGCCCAGATCACAATGCCCAACGTAATGCCCAGAACGCCCATCATCGCCTCTTTGCGCGAGCGGCTCGCCGCCGTTTGCGACACAAAGAAGAAGTCCGGGCCGGGACTCATCAGCGCAACCAGATGCACCAGCGCGACGGTGGCGAATAACATCAGCATGAATTTTTTCCTTTAACCTTCATCAACATGTTCTTTGATCATCACCAGGAACGGCTTACCAAAACGCTCCAGTTTGCGATGACCGACGCCGTTCACGCTGAGCATTTCTGACGCGCTAATCGGCATTTGTTCTGCCATTTCAATCAGCGTGGCATCGTTAAACACCACGTACGGCGGAATATTCTCTTCATCGGCAATCGCTTTGCGCAGCTTGCGTAGCTTGGCAAACAGCTGGCGATCGTAATTGCCGCTATGTACTTTCGGCGAACTGCTGCCGCGCGTTTTCACCGTCACGATACGCGGCACCGCCAGCATCAGCGGCACTTCGGCACGTAAAACAGGACGCGCCGCTTCGGTGAGTTGTAGCGCCGAATGCATGGCGATGTTTTGCGTCACCATGCCGAGGTGAATCAGCTGACGCAGCACGCTGATCCAGTGTTCGTGGCTGTGCTCGCGGCCTAAGCCGTACACCGGCAGTTTGTCGTGGCCGTTGTCGCGGATACGCTGATTACTGGCGCCGCGCAAAACTTCAACAATATAGCCCATGCCAAAGCGCTGCCCGGTACGATAGATGCTCGACAGCGCCTTTTGCGCCTCCAGCAAGCCGTCGTAGCGACGTGGCGGATCGAGGCAGATATCGCAGTTGTCGCACTGCTGCTGGCGACCTTCGCCGAAATAGTTCAGCAGTACCAGACGACGACAGGTTTGCGCTTCAGCAAACGCGCCCATCGCGTTGAGCTTGTGGCGTTCAATGTCCTGCAACGGGCCGGGCACTTTCTCTTCCAGACATTTACGCAGCCACGCCATGTCGGCCGGATCGTAAAGCATCATCGCTTCGGCAGGCAGGCCATCACGCCCGGCGCGGCCGGTTTCCTGATAATAGGATTCGATGTTGCGCGGAATATCGAAGTGCACCACAAAGCGCACGTTGGGTTTGTTGATGCCCATACCGAATGCGACGGTGGCGACCACAATTTGCAGATCGTCACGCTGGAAAGCTTCCTGCACGCTGGCACGCTGCGCGCTATCGATACCGGCGTGATAAGCGCCAACGCTCAAGCCACGGCTCTGCAGACGTGCGGCGGTGTCTTCCACTTTGGCGCGGCTGTTACAGTAAATAATGCCGCTTTTGCCGCGCTGATCCTGCACATAACGCAGAAGTTGCTCGGTGGGTTTGAATTTCTCCACCAGCGTGTAGCGAATATTCGGGCGGTCAAAGCTGCTGATTTGAATCAGCGGATCGTCCATCTGCAGTAGATGGGCGATATCGTTACGCGTGGTTTCATCAGCGGTGGCGGTCAACGCCATTACCGGCAAATCAGGGAAGTGCTGACGCAGCTGACCGATCGAGCCATATTCCGGACGGAAGTCGTGGCCCCACTGTGAAATACAGTGCGCTTCATCCACCGCCAGCATCACCGGATTCCACTGGTGCAGGCTGTCGAGGAAGTTGTCCATCATCAGGCGTTCAGGCGCGATATACAGCAGCTTGAGTTTGCCAGTACGACAATCCGCAAACACCTGCTGCTGCTGCTCACGCGTCTGCGTTGAGTTGAGGCACGCTGCTGCCACGCCGTTAGCCAGCAGCTGATCGACCTGATCTTTCATCAGTGAAATCAGCGGTGAAACCACCAGCGTCAGCCCTTCGCGCACCAGCGCCGGGATTTGATAGCACAGCGATTTGCCGCCGCCGGTCGGCATCACCACCAGACAATCGCGTCCTGACAGGGCGGTTTCGATGATGTTTTGCTGACCTGGGCGGAACTGCTGATAGCCGAAGGTATCTTGTAATACCTGCTGCGCCAGCATTTCCTGATTAAGCACTGCCGATGTTGCCACGGTAATCCTGTCTTTGTTGCGGGTTAGAACAGATCGTTGAGCGTCACGCCCACGCCGAAGCGCGTCTGGCGATGGTTATAGTCGATCAATGATTCACCATAGCCGCTGAACACCTGCGTGTAAAAGCGCACGTGCTCAGAGATTGGGTAGCTCCAGGCGAAGGTTGCACCGCCGAAGCCGCTGTTCCAGTTGTAGTTACCTTCCACGCTGAAAATGTTCTCGCCCATCATGTAGCCGAGCTTGGCGCGGTAGTAACCCATGTATTTGGTGATGTCCGGGTTATCGTCATTGCTCTCACTTTCTGGCAGACGATACCAGGGTTTGATCTCCGCGAGCAGATTGCCGTTCTGCGCCATAAAGCGCGCGTAAACGCGGTTCCAGCTGCGCGAAGTCGGCTCGCTGCGGCCGTTCGACTGATGCACTAAGCCGGTTTCCACATCGCGTAAGGTCCAGCCTGCGAAGGTGTAATCGGTGGCCCAGCCGAGGAAAATCTGTGGCTCATAATCGGTTTCACGGAACGGTGATGACGCACCACGGTTCGAGAGCTGCCACCACGAGCGCTGAGTATAGGACGCCGCCAGCACCGAGTTATCGCCTAAAATGCCGCGCCACAGCGGAAACGCCAGGCTGAGCTGGAATTTTACTTCATCATTTTTAGCTTTGTCTGCCCAGTTGTACGAAGAGATCGCCTCTTTGTTCATGTCGGTGGTGTAGGTGTAGAGCAGATAGTTGTTTTCGTAAGGATAAAGCACGAACGGGTTATCGTGTTTCTCCAGCAGGTTAGCGATAATGCTGCCCTTCACTGCCGGTGCATCATGAACCTCTTTTATCGTGGCTTCTTCAGCCTGCGCCAGGCCAGGAAGGATCAGCGCCGCGGCCAGCAAGGCGTAGTGCTTACGCATAGAATTCTCCAGAGAACTGCGTGTCGTAATCGTCAAGTGACGGTTCAAAAAGCAGGCCATTCTACACGCAAAACCTGCGGTTGATCAGCGCCGATTTCCGAAACTGGAAAGCGGCTCGAACGCGGCATAATATACACAACTCGTTAACATTTTAAGGCAGGAATTATGTCATCCCCGTTGCTGACACAGCAGGAAGCGCGCCGTCTGATTGGCGAAATTTTTGTTTATCACATGCCCTTCAATCAGGCGCTCGGATTAGAGCTGGATCGACTGGAAGCGGATTACGCCGAACTCGGCTTCGCCAATAAAACCATGCTGGTCGGCAACGCGGCGCAGCAGATTTTGCATGGCGGCGTCATCGCCTCGGTACTGGATGTCGCTGCCGGGCTGGTGTGTGTCAGCTATGCGCTGACGCGCCAGGAGAGCATTACCGAGGAAGAGCTGCGTCAGCGCCTGTCCCGCATGGGCACCATCGATATGCGCGTTGATTATCTGCGCCCTGGCCGCGGCGAGCGCTTTATCGCCACCAGCAGCCTGCTGCGCGGCGGCAATAAAGTTGCCGTGGCGCGCGTGGAGTTACATAACCAGCAAGGCGATTACATCGCTACCGCTACCGCCACCTATATGATTGGCTAATCAGTACTTTTGGAATGACATGATGGATTCGCAACAAACTCGCCAGGGTATTGGCTACGCGCTCGGCGCTTACTTCATTTGGGGCATCGCGCCCGCTTACTTCAAGCTGGTCAAAGAGGTGCCCGCCACCGAAATTATGACGCATCGCGTGATTTGGTCCGCGCTGTTTATGCTGCTGCTGATCACCTTGACGCGGAGTTGGGCGCAGGTACGCAGCGTGCTGGCGCAGCCGAAAAAGGTACTGCTGCTGGCGCTGACCGCCGTGACTATTGGCGGCAACTGGCTGCTGTTTATCTGGGCGGTGAATAATCAGCACATGCTGGAAGCTAGCCTCGGCTACTTTATCAACCCGCTGATTAACGTGGTGTTTGGCATGCTGTTCCTGCGCGAACGCTTCCGCCGCTTGCAGTGGCTGGCGGTATTGCTGGCGACAACCGGCGTGCTGGTGCAGCTGTGGCAGTTTGGATCTCTGCCGATTATCGGCCTTGGCCTGGCGCTGAGTTTTGCGTTGTACGGTTTGGTGCGCAAAAAGATTCAGGTCGATGCGCAGAGCGGCATGCTGATCGAGACGTTGTGGCTGTTTCCACTGGCGGCGATTTACCTGTTTGGCTTTGCTGATAGCGCCACCAGCCATCTCAGCGCCAACGCCATGAGCCTCAATCTCAAGCTGGTCGCAGCGGGCATTATCACCACCATTCCGCTGATGCTGTTTGCGGCCGCCTGCGCGCGTCTGCGCTTATCGACTGTCGGCTTCTTCCAGTATCTGGGCCCGACGCTGATGTTCCTGCTGGCGGTGCTGTTCTACGGCGAGAGCCTGACGCCGGATAAAATGGTGACCTTCGGCTTTATCTGGCTGGCGCTCGCCGTGTTCATTATCGATGCGGTCGCGTTCTCAGCTCGGGCGCGCGTGCGCGTAGCGTGAAATAAAACGCGCCAGCGCCGGTCCGGTGAGCAGAATGGTGAACAGACGCAGCGTCTGCAGCGCCATAACAAATGCCATATCGACCCGCGTGCCGGCCGCAATAATCGCCACGGTATCCAGCCCGCCCGGGCTGGTTGCCAGATAGGCGGTCATCAGATCGACGTGTAAAACGCGCGTCAGCATCCAGGCTAATCCGCCGCACAACAGCATTAAGCCGAAAATCGACAGCAACATTTGCGGCAGCGTTCGCAGCGCAAGTTTGAAAATCGGCCGGGTGAAACGCAATCCCACGCTCCAGCCAATCAACGCATAAGCCAGCGCCAGCAACCATTCTGGTACCTGCAAGGTCGCCACATCCGTGCCGTGCAGCACCGCGCCGATCAGCGCCGGTAGCAACAAAGCGCCGGAAGGAATGCGCAGCTTCTGGCCGAGCCACGCACCGGCGAACATCACCAGCAATGTCAGCAGAAAGCTACTGTGCAGCGCGGGAAACCACACCAGTTCAGCCGCACCGCCGTTGGAACCCAAGCCAATGCGCGCCACCACTGCAGCAGCAGTGGCGACAAATAGCACGCGCAGATACTGCATAAACGCCACCAGCCGCACATCCGCGCCGAAATCACCGGCCATTGCCACCATCGCCGAAGCACCGCCGGGCGACGATCCCCATGCGCCAGTTGGGCCGGGCAAATTACTGAAGCGCACCAGCAGAAAACCAGACAGTCCGCTGGCCGCTAACGTCAGCACCAGCACGGCCAGCACTACCGGCCAATCCTGAATCAGCGGCGTGAGAATGCCCGGCGATAAAGTCTGGCCAATCATGCAGCCGAGCACCGCTTGTGCCAGCACGAAGAGACGTTTGTCGATGCGAACGGTGGCGCCGGACAAGCCCATAACGGTGCCGATGATCATTGGGCCAAGCAGCAATGCCGCAGGAAGGTGAAACAGCTGGAGGATCATCCCCAGCACTAACGAAGCAATCAGCAGAAGTGTCCATTGCAGTCGCAATGAGAAGCGCGCCATAAGGTGGAAATCAGAAAGAAAAGAGAGACAACAGGTTACGCAGAAATGATGGAGAGCGCCAGTTTATGGGCCGCCGAAACGGCCCGAAATCGTTACAACCAATTCTTGCGTTTGAAATAGAGGTACGGCGCAAGGCCGGCGAGGATCATCAGGCTAATCGCGCCCGGATAACCAAAGCTCCATTTCAGCTCCGGCATAAACTCGAAGTTCATGCCGTAGCTTGATGCCACCAGCGTTGGCGGCAGGAATACCACCGATACCACCGAGAAAATCTTGATGATGCGGTTCTGCTCGATGTTAATGAAGCCCATCGCCGCCTGCATCAGGAAGTTAACCTTCTGGAACAGCGATTCGTTATGCGGCAGCAGCGATTCGATATCGCGCAGGATTTCACGCGCCTGCTCCAGCTGATTGCCGGGCAGACGCGCTTTGCGCACCAGGAAGTTGAGCGCACGCTGGGTATCCATCAGACACAAACGCACTTTCCAGCCGATATCTTCCAGCTCTGCCAGACGTGACAGCGCCTGGTCGTACTCTTCTCCCTGCTGGCCTTCCATGATCACGCGGCTGAGTTTCTCCAGCGCGCTATAGATGTTCTCGATCTCATCCGCCAGCTGTTCGATTTTGGTCTCAAACAGATCCAGCAGCAGCTCATAGGCGTTGCCATCAGTCAGCATCTGGTTGCGCGCACGCATGCGATAGAGACGGAAAGCCGGCAGCTCACGTTCGCGCAGCGTATACAGGCGATCTTCGCGGATAGTGAATGCCACGGTGGAGTTGCCCGCGTGGTCTTCGGCATCTTCAAAGAAGAAGAAGGAGTGAATGTGCAGGCCGTCTTCGTCTTCGAAGAAACGCGCCGAGGCTTCGATGTCTTCCAGCTCCGGACGCGTTGCCAGGCTCTGGCCCAGCTCGCACTGCACGCGATCGCGTTCGCTGTCGTCGGGTTCGATCAGATCGACCCAAACAGACGTGTTGAGTTTGTCTTTGTCTTCTTCCAGCTCGATGCGCGTCAGGCGATTACGATCGAGTTTAAATGCGCTCAGCATAGCAATAACTCCCCATTTTTTCGGAATGGGACAAGGCGGTGACCACTGTAGATTACGGGCACGGCGAAGCCTGAACACGGAAACTTTCGCTTCAAGGGTAAATCAGTGCTAACTCACGCGACGAGAGTAAAAAAGGGAGGTCGCTGATAACCGCTAAGGCTACCAGCTAAAAGAGGTAACCTTAGGAGTTCCTGTTAAACAGGTGATTGAGCCAGCATCGACTGGGCGCGTCCAAGGCATTGTCCTCTCATGATAATAGTGCGCGCATGTTACGCTGAGACGAAAAAGTCGTCAAGGTAGCGCAACCGCGCTACACCGTCTCCAGACGGGCGTAAGCCGCCACCAGCCACTTGATTCCCTGGCCCTGAAACGCCACTTGCAAACGGCTGTGTTCGCCGCTGCCTTCGAGGTTGATGATGGTGCCTTCGCCGAACTTGGCATGACGCACACGCTGGCCGAGCGTGAAGCCGCTGTCGTTTTGCGCGATTGGCGTAC
Organism: Pantoea sp. CTOTU49201; assembly: GCF_032054795.1. Classification (NCBI taxonomy): domain Bacteria; kingdom Pseudomonadati; phylum Pseudomonadota; class Gammaproteobacteria; order Enterobacterales; family Erwiniaceae; genus Pantoea; species Pantoea sp. CTOTU49201. Next base: position 5,005 of record NZ_DAMBSA010000070.1, on the reverse strand, counting down.
CCATGCGCTGATGGCTCACCGGACGGCTGACGCTGGCGCGCAAACGCACCTCTTCCACGCACTCTTCCGGCAGTTCGCCGATAAAGCGTGATGGACGGTGATACACTTCCTTACCATAAAGACGACGGCTTTCGGCATAGGTGAGCGTCAGCTTGACCATCGCACGCGTTACGCCGACGTAAGCCAGACGGCGCTCCTCTTCCAGACGACCGCCTTCATCAAGAGACATCTGGCTCGGGAACATGCCCTCTTCCATGCCGACGATAAATACCTGGCTGAACTCCAGTCCTTTCGCCGAGTGCATGGTCATCAGCTGCACCGCGTCCTGCCATTTGTCGGCCTGGCCTTCGCCCGCTTCCAGCGCCGCATGCGACAGGAACGCCTGCAGCGGCATCAGATCTTCGTCTTCGTCCTGATAGCTGAACTGACGCGTTGCGGTAACCAGCTCCTCTAAGTTTTCAATACGCGCCTGGCCTTTCTCGCCCTTCTCCTGCTCGTACATCACCCATAAACCGGAGTCTTTAATCACGCGATCGGTTTGCACATGCAGCGGCATCTCGGATGTTTCGCTTGCCAGTGAATCGACCAGCTCGCAGAAGCGCTGCAGCGCCGATGCGGCACGTCCGGCTAACACTTTGTTCTGTAACAGCTCGCGCGTGGCCTGCCACAAAGTGAGTTGCTGATCGCGCGCGGTCTGACGCACCACGTCGAGCGTACGATCGCCGACGCCGCGCACCGGCGTGTTCACCACGCGTTCAAATGCCGCATCGTCATTGCGATTGGCCATCAAACGCAGATAGGCCAGCGCATCTTTGATCTCCTGACGCTCGAAGAAGCGCATGCCGCCATAAATGCGATACGGCATGCTGCCTTGCAGCAGCGCCTCTTCCAGCACACGCGATTGGGCGTTGCTGCGATAGAGAATGGCGCAATCCTGCAGCGCGTTGCCGTTTTCATGCCAGCTTTTGATGCGATTGACCACAAAGCGCGCTTCATCCAGCTCGTTGAACGCGCAGTAGAGCGAGATCTTTTCGCCATCGCTGCCGTCGGTCCACAGCTCTTTACCGAGGCGGCCATTGTTATTGGCGATCAACGTGTTCGCGGCTTTCAGAATGTTGTTGGTCGAGCGATAGTTCTGCTCAAGACGAATGGTTTCCGCGCCGGGGAAATCCTGCAGGAAGCGCTGGATGTTTTCCACCTGCGCACCGCGCCAGCCGTAAATCGACTGATCGTCATCGCCGACGATAATCACGCGGCCGGTATCACCCGCCAGCATGCGAATCCATGCGTACTGAATGTTGTTGGTATCCTGGAACTCATCCACCAGCACGTTGCTGAAACGCTCGCGGTAATGGTTTAGGATATGCGGCTTGTTGAGCCACAGTTCATGGGCACGCAGCAGCAGCTCGGCGAAATCGACTAAACCGGCGCGATCGCAGGCTTCCTGATACGCCTGATAGATGCGCAGCCAGGTTTGTTCAACCGGATTGCCGTAGCTTTCGATATGTTTTGGCCGCAGACCTTCATCTTTTTTGCCGTTGATGTACCACATGCCCTGACGCGCAGGCCACTGTTTCTCATCAAGGTTCATGGCTTTGATCAGGCGCTTCAACAGACGCAGCTGATCGTCGCTGTCGAGAATCTGGAAATCCTGCGGCAAACCGGCATCAAGGTGATGCGCGCGCAGTAAACGGTGCGCCAGGCCGTGGAAGGTACCAATCCACATGCCGCCCTGGCTGGTGCCGATCAGCTGATCGATACGATGGCGCATTTCTGCCGCCGCTTTGTTGGTAAAGGTCACCGCCATAATTGAATACGGCGAGCAGTTCTCTACCGACAGCAGCCAGGCGATGCGATGCACCAGCACACGGGTTTTGCCACTGCCTGCTCCGGCCAGCACCAGCAGGTTGCTGCGCGGTGCGGCGACCGCCTCGCGCTGTTTGTCATTCAAGCCGTCAAGCAGATCAGAAACGTCCATAAGCACCGTCTAAAAAAGGAGAGCATCCAGTTACTGGATGTATTTACAGCTATTGATTATAGCAGCGAGGTTAAAGATGCCAACCGATCAATTTCAACATGCGGTAGCAAACGCGCATCGTCGATCTTCATCAGATTGCCTTCACGCAGGTTGATCCAGCAGGCTTGCATGCCTGCACGCAGCGAACCGGCAACATCGGTAGTGAGATCGTCGCCGACATGCAGAATGTGCTGCGGCGCGATGTCCAAACGCTCAGCGGCCAGATGATACATATCCTGCCACGGCTTGGCGCGACCGTGCGGCCCGGCACGCAGCGCAAACTGGAAGTGGTGATGGATGCCGAGCTTTTCCGGGCAGGCATTGCCATTGGTGATCGCTACCAGCGGCACGCGCTCACCCAGCCAGGTCAGCGTTTGATGCGTCTCTTCCGGCATCGTCACTTCGCTGCGCCACTGATGGAACACGCTCATCACGTCGCTGGCACCGGCGGTGGCTTCTGATGCCGATAAGCCGACATTGAGCAACGCCAGCTCCACCGAGCGGCGGCGCCATTCAGACACGTCGTGATAAATTTCCGGCTCGCGCGCCAGCAACTCATTACGCAGCGCCTGATAATCCGCCGGGGTGAATTCACGCAGCGCCGGATGATACGCCTGCAGTGCAGCGTGCGATTCGGCGGTGGTTTTGCGGATCACCGGATGGTTGTCATACAAGGTGTCGTCGAGATCAAAAGTGATCGCTTTGATCGGGCCGAGCGGACGATAAAACTTCATTAAGACTTTCCTCGTTTGGCACGCGGATGGGCCGCATCATAAACCGTCGCCAGATGCTGGAAATCCAGATGGGTATAGATTTGCGTGGTCGCCAGATTAGCGTGGCCGAGCAGTTCCTGTACCGCGCGCAGATCGCCGCTCGATTCCAGCAAATGCGTGGCAAAAGAGTGGCGCAGTTTATGCGGATGAATATGGCTGGCGACGCCTTGCTTGATACCCCATTCGGCAAAACGCTTCTGCACATTGCGCGTCGAAATTCGGCTGCCGCGGCTGGAGACAAACACCGCGTCATCCTGCGGCGCAAAGCTATCACGCAGCGATAACCAGTGCTGAATCCAGGTGACCGCCGTGCCGCCAATCGGTACGCGGCGCTCTTTGCTGCCTTTACCCAGCACCCGCACTTCGCCCGCTTCCAAATCCATGTGGCGACAATCCATATTCACCAGCTCGGAGAGACGCAAGCCGCCGCCGTACATGGTTTCCAGCATCGCGCGGTCGCGCACCGCCAGCGGATCGTTGAGATCGATCTCCAGCAGTTGGTTAACTTCGTCGACGTCCATGTTTTTCGGCAGATGACGCGCGTTACGCGGTGTGGAAATGCCTTTGGCGGGATTGGCGCTCAACATGCCTTGATGCACTTGCCAGTCGAGAAAACTGCGCAGCGCCGACATGCGCAGCGCCAGACTGCTGGCGCCTAAACCGCCACGGCGACTGCGTGCCGCCAGGCTGCGCACCTGCGCGGGTTCCAGCTGCGACCAACTCGTCAGCTTCATCTCATCGGCCATTGCCATAATCGCCTGCAATTGCCGTTGGTAATTCTTTTGCGTCAGCGGACTGAGCTGGCGTTCAACCTTCAGATAACGCAGAAAGTCATCCACGGCCGGCAGCAGCGGACTGACGTAACTCATGCGCGTTCAATCCAGCGTGACAGCAGATCCGGCAGCATTTGCGCCAGATGTTGCAACAGCAGCGTGCCCATGCCCGCCTGATAATGCTGATTATCGCGGCTGGTGAACATCAATACGCCCAGCTCGCCGCGTTCGCCCATTAGCGACATCGCCACCGAGCCGATCGCTTTAGCCTGCGGCAACAGCAGCAGCAATTCCGGGCCGTTGAGGCTGCCGAGATAGTGATGTTCATTACCGAAGCGCTGAATGCGCAGCGGTTCGAATGCCTGACGCGATAAGCCGAGTTGGGTGAAATCAGATGGCGCGCCGATGTGCCATTTGTCATTGAACACGCGCACGTGCGCACCGGCCAGACCGAGTTCGCGCGCCCAGCGGTGCAGACGCGTCAGCATCTCCTGCAAGCTGTCGGCGGCGGCAAGATGACCTTGCAGCGCCAGCAGGCGATCAAACAGCTGATGGTTGGCCGTAGCCTGCTCCATCAGCAGCGTGATCTCCTCTTCCAACTGCTGGATGTGGTTGCGCTGACGCGCCATATGCCACTCCACCAGCGAAACGCTGCCGCGTACCGGATGCGGCACCATCATCTGTTCGACCTGGCGCGCATTGCGAATAAAGAAATCGGGGTTTTGACGCAAAAATGCGCTTACCGATTGATCGTCCAGCAAAACCTCGCTTTCGGTCTGCTCTTCGACATTTTTCATAGATGAATAAACCCATCGTAGACGTGTGTGGCAGGACCGGTCATAAACAACGGTTGCCCTTCCCCTTTCCAGGCAATATGCAGCGTTCCGCCCGGCAAATCGACGCGGACATTCTCCGCTAAAATGCCCTGCTGAACGCCGCAGGCCACCGCCGCACAAGCGCCGCTGCCGCAAGCCTGGGTTTCGCCCGCGCCACGTTCGTACACGCGCAGACGGATGTGTTCACGATTGACCACTTCCATGAAACCGACGTTAACGCGCTCCGGGAAACGCTCGTGGCTTTCCAGCTCTGGACCCAGCGTTTCCACCGGCGCAGTTTTCACGCTTTCGACCTGAATCACGCAGTGCGGATTGCCCATCGATACCGCACCAAACATCACGGTTTGATCGGCAACACGCTGCAAATAAAGGTTCTCTGCTTTATTGGCACGCAGCGGCACGCTTTGCGGTTCGAAGTTCGGTTGTCCCATATTGACGCGCACCAGCTCATCATTGGTAACGCTGAGCACCATGCGGCCGGTTTGTGTACTGACGCGAATGTCGCTTTTGTTGGTCAACCCTTTCAGACGCACAAAGCGGGCGAAACAGCGAGCGCCGTTGCCGCACTGCGCGACTTCGCTGCCATCGGCGTTGAAAATGCGGTAA
>NZ_DAMBSA010000069.1:0-15378 GCF_032054795.1 Pantoea sp. CTOTU49201 | reverse complement strand
AGACATAAGATTTATTGGTTAATGGAGTGTTGCGTAAAGTCTAAGGGGATAGCGCTGAAGATGCAAAGTTGAGGAAACGTAAAATAAAGATATTTTTTCTTCATAATTATATCAAATAGCTGTGATTGCGTTCCGTAAGTGTGTTGTAAATTCGAGTAATCAGAATGCTTTATTCTAATCTGATAAAAAGTCGCTATCTTATTTAGGTGATATATTTCTCTTGTCATCAAATGTTTTAAATTCATCTCAAAGAAGGACAGTAAATTTGTGGTGAATTTGCTTGTCGATTCATTATGTTCGGTAATTTGATCTCGTTTATACGAGATGGTTTTTTGGCGGGGTTTTTCGTTTTTATCTGACGCACTTGGAATGGAGTTAGATGGTAATGGTTTTATAAGGGAACTGCTGATGGAATGTTTACGTTAAGGCGTCAGTGAAATTCCACGTGGTGGGTTTGGGTTCTGAAAATTTAGGGTTTTAAGGATTATTATATTGCCATTTTTTTTATGTTGGTGTTTTTTTCTTTGTATGGGAGTGGTTCTATTTTTTCCTTCCTAAGCTTGACATTGGAATTAAATGTGTATCAATATGTGACTTGATGTCGTTCTCGCTTTTTTTACCTTCATTAGAAGGTTTTTTTAATTAGCTTTGTAATTGTTTATTTTTATTAAAAACGGAAGTTTTAATTAATTTAAAAGGAGTGTTTATGAGTAGACCCTTACCACTGAATAAAGATTTAATTGTATGTGTCCCCAAGAATTACTCCTCTACAATGAAAGGAAAATTTTTTGAAAGTTTTTGCGCAGATATTTTACGTCGGCAATCTTTCAGAATTGATGGAATGGAAGTTAGAAAGTCTGGAATGGAAATTGATATTCAAGCTACGCATACGCCTTCGAATGAGAAGCTTTATGTAGAGTGTAAGTTCATGCAGCAAAAAATCGACTCATCAATAGTGGACTTGGCTTTTTCTCAGTCATTCAGAGCAAAAGTCAAAAAGATAGCGCTTTTTTCTATTTCAGACTTAGGTAAAGATGCACAATCAACTCTTGAAGACTTTAGAATGGATGAGAGAATTGATTATTCTTTTTTCGATAAGAAAGAAATTCTCAAGTCAATTTTAGCAACTGGAAAAGTAGAAGATTTTCCATCTGAAAAAATCCCTGCAAAATATACAAGTGCTTCCCTTCTTGTTCATCCTGAAGTGGAAATGACTTGGCTGCTTCAGGAATCTGAAAACGGCAGTCCTATACGTCTAGTCCCTTTTGCAGTAGATGAAATGAAAACTCATCCATCAATCTCAAAGTTAAGTGAGATAATGAGGGAACAAGGTTTTTTTGAAGGACTTGAAATTACTGATTATTTTTATTTGTCTCAACCTGAGCTGAAAAAGAATAATATTATTCTATCTGAGTCGTATGAGAAGGAAATTGTAAGCGATATTATACTTGCTGATGATTTGATGGATTATAAACCTTGTAGGCCCAAGGATTTTGTTGGCCGAGATACCGTTCAGAAAGAAATATGGGATTATCTAGATGGTGTTAGGATTGGAGAGTTTAAAAGCCGAGTTCTTTCACTAGTCGGCAGGTCGGGGAATGGTAAATCATCATTAATTGCAATGCTTTCATCAAGATTTAAAAATATAAAATGGAGAAATAAGTTTTTTCTAGCATCAGTAGATGTTAGATCAGCAAGAGGCGGAAGGTTTGTGGCTGAAGCTGTTGTTAAAGCATTCAATATGGCAATTAATGAAGGCTTCATAAAATATAATAAAGAATTTATTATTGAAAATATTGCTGATATTACTAGCTCAGAAAGCTTCAAGGAGTGTATGAGGTATTTAGAAGATAATGAAAAGGTTTTGACTATCTTCTTTGATCAATTTGAAGAAGTTTTTATGAAAGAGGAACTTTTTGGGTTATTTAAAGCATTTGAAAGATTTGGTTTAGATGTGTCAGCTTTGCAAAGCAATATTGTGGTCGGCTTTTCCTGGAGAACTGGTATTACATTAGGAGATGAAAACCCAGCATATTCCATGTGGAATAATTTGAAAGATTATAGGGTTGAAAAGAGACTTGAGCAATTCGAACTTAAAGATTCTTCGAAATTAATAAGTGGCTTTGAACTAACTACTGGATTTAAGTTAAAAAAACCATTGCGGACCAGATTGATACAGCAAGCTCAGGGATATCCTTGGCTGTTGAAAAAATTGTGCATTCATGTTTTCAAAAAACTGAAGGGTGGTATATCTCAAGATCAGATGTTAGTGAGTCAACTTCAAATATCTAATTTATTTGATGAAGATTTGGATAGGCCTGAAAAACAAAATGCTTGTCTTAGATTTGTAGCTAAGAATTCACCAGTTAGCCAGTATGAAACAACTAAAGATTTTGGTAGTGATACGGTTTTAAATTTGATATCAGATAGGATGATAATAAAAACAGGCGAAAAGTTATCAGTTTACTGGGATGTTTTTAGAGATTATTTAAAGGGTAATGCATTACCAGTAATACCTTGGTCGTATATGCCGTCAAACTCGCCAAAGATGATATCATCAATATTAAATGTAATAGACTTATTCAAAAAAATTAGCGTGGATGCTTTGCAAAAACGACTGAATTACACAAGAGGAACTCTCGCTAATGTTATTATGGATTTGCAGTATTTTGTATTGATCGACAGAAACGCTAAGGGTGATGTTTTATCTAGAGATAGCATCAATTCGTTGCCTGAATTTTTAAGGGAGCATTTTAACAGTCATAGTGTATATCTAAACCTTCTTGAGCATGTTGAAGATGCTGACTTAAAAAGGGTTAATATAAAGCAATATGAGGAAGTGATAAAAAACACATATCTTAATAAAGATGGAAGTTATCCGAAGGGATACAATTCTCGCTTTTTGGCATGGTTGCAATATACAGGCCTAGTCTCTGTAATAGGACAGTCAGTTGTTATATATGATGGCGAACTGGCATCGCCTGCTTTTGGTGTGGTTGATTTAGAGAAGCGAGGTGTTAAAAATAGACGCGGGTCTCTTTTCCTAGCAGCAACAACTCCTGAGAAAACATCTGAGGTAGCAAAGTATTTATATGACAATAAAAACATGGATTATAATTACATTAAGGAAAATAAATATAGGAATGCTATTCAAGACCTTGTTGCATTAAGTTTCTGCTTTAGAAAAGATGATCAGGTTATTATCAATCCTAAAGTCGATTCAATGTTACAACACAGCAGTGTTGAACGCGTACTGGCTCGCTTAGTTTCGGATTCACCAGCAATGAAGATCCTTAATTCTTATGTAAATAAATTTGGTGAGGATGATAAAAAGACGTTGGGTACAACACTTGCAGAAGAATTAGGGCGTACTTGGAAATTAGATACAATATTACGATATGTATATGCATTAATGCGGTATCGCAATTTTTCGTTAGATAAATTATAGCTAGATGTTGTCTTTAAAAGTAAAAGGCTGAATTCACAGCCTTTTACATAATTAACTACTTTAATAGTTTATTCAGTCACTTTCTTCTTCAGATCGCTGGCACCTTCTTTGGTTTTATTCCAACCTTTCTGCGTGCCTTCTTTGGTGGCATCCCAACCTTTCTCAGAACCTTCTTTTGTTTTGTTCCAGGCTTTCTGCGTCCCTTCGCTGGCTTTGCTGGTCATGCTGTCGCTTTTACCTTCAGCGGCATGCTTGGCTTTGAGCTGCTGCTCTTTACCTTCGTTCTGCGCCTGATGCAGTTTTTCTTTAGCGGTGTTAGCACCGGCCTGCGCGTTAGCGACAGTCTCATCAGTTGCATGTGTGGTCGCGGCAAAAGCCGAAGAAGCCATCAGAATGGCTGACAGTGCAATAATGGTCTTTTTCATAATTCCCTCTTTCATGAAATATGTCGTCTCAGGTATTCATCCTGGCATAGGCCGGGATGGAAAGATTTAAGAATAAACCAGGAATGAAAAAGGTCTAGTTTCGTTGGTTAAATCGACACCAGATAGCATTTTAGGTTGTTGCAGGAAGAGATGAGAGCCACCTTAACGGTGGCCCCGCAGCATTAACCTGCCAGCTGCTGCGCAATCGCGCTATACATTAACGCCGCTTCAAGTGGCTGAGCATTCATCTTTGGTTCCGCTTCCGGCCAGGTTGACCATTGCACGATCACCAGGTTTTCAGCACGGTTCACCATAATCACCTGACCATAAATTCCCAGCGCCCACAGAGAATTTTTCAACGCTTTATCGGCGGTTGGAGCGACATGTTGCGCATTGGCGGCAACCGCGTTGTTCCACCATTGATAGCCATAAGTGCCTTCAGGATGAGCGGCGGATACCGAGTTACGCGCCTGCGTCCAGTTGGATGCATCATCCAGCCAGTGAACGGGCAACATCTGCTGACCATTTGGCAAACGACCATCATTCATGATGAACAAGCCGAAGCGGCCCCAATCTTCCAGCGTGGCGTTAAAGCCATGCGCGCCAACGTCGTGTTGGCCTTTGGCATAGGCATGCCATACGCCATCGCTGGCCATGCCGTAAGGCTTCCAGATGGATTGTTCCAGCCAGGAGGCGATTGACAAACCGGTGGCTTTCTCCAGCACATCGCCGAGCAACCACGCACCGCCGGATGAGTACGACCAGGATTCTCCTGCCGGATGTGCGCGATGCAATTGCTTGATGATATTGCGCACGCAATCGTAGGTGCCAGGGCGCGCTTCGCACTGCGTCAGATGCGCAAAGTCAGAGTTGGGATTAGTGTAATCCTCGTTCCAGGCAACACCGGAAGTGTGCTGGATCAATTGTTTCAGCGTGACGCCATCCCAGGCGGTGCCGTTGAGATCCGGCTCGTAATCCGTCACCCGATCGTCAAGCGAATGGATTTTACCTTGCTTGATGGCGATACCAACTAGCGTGGAAACCACCGATTTGCCCACTGAGCGTGACGTCCATAATGTCTGGTCGGTATTGCCTTCGCCAAGATACTTATAGGCAATTTTCCCGTTCTTCAGCACCAGCATGCCGCTGACATTTTCCCGTTTCAGGTAATCGGACAATGAATAGCGTTTGCCGTTAAAGGTGTAAGAAGCATCGGTCAGCGGCTTGCTGGCGGCTTTCAATGGCGTTGATTTTCCATGATGAAATACATCGCCCGCGTAGTTGCGGTAATCATTGCGGAATCCCACCACACGATCGGCCTGGCTCCAGCTCAGCATCTGATGCGGATCCGGCAGCTTTTTATCAAAAGGCTGTGGGCAAGATTGCAGCATTACGCCACCGCAATTCTGTGTTTCCGCTGCGAAGGAGGGCGAGGCGAAGGAAAGGGTAATCGCGCTCAGCGATGCGGCCATCAGGATGGGTTGTAAAAGACGTTTATGCATTTTGTTCTCTGCGCTTGAGGAGTGAATACGCAGCAGTATAAGAACGGTTAATCCCCTGATAAAATCACTCAATGGGGGAAAAACCCTCTCAATTATGGAGTCTGTCATGACCGCGTTGCGCTACTCTTTTTCGCAAATTGAAGCCTTTGCCACGATTGCTGAAACCGGCAGCGTTTCAAAAGCTGCCCTGTTGCTGGGGAAGGATCGCACCACGGTGCGTGACTTGCTGGATTATCTTGAAGATGCGTTGGGTTACACGCTGTTCTTACGGGAAGGGCGCAGGTTACTGCTGACGGAAAAAGGCCAACAGCTGCATCGTCAGGCGCATCTTTTTCTGCGTCAGGCGCAGGCATTTGAATCCTACGCGCGTGCATTGCCTGCTGCCGTCGAGCAGGAACTGGTGCTGGTTTACGATCCTTTCGTTCCGCACGCTTTTCTTCACGCTGTTATTGAATATATGGCTGAGAAGAACATCCGTTTTAACGCATGGAGTGGTACGCGTGATGAGGCTGAAGCGGCGCTCAAAAATGGGACGGCGCATGTTGCTATCTGCCAGGCGCAGCATCGTACGTTGGGAAATGAGATGGAATGGCAGGCGCTGGGCACCATCGAACTTAATTTTTTCGCCGCCCGCACGATGTTTCGCGATCAGCCGCGGCCGGTGACGCTGCTCGATCTGTCACTGATTCCGCAGTTGGTTATGCATCCCCACCACGATGAGCAGATTAGTCGACGCCTGCAAATTTCTGGCAAATCCCTGTTCGTTAACGATCGCGCCATCCTGCAACATTTGCTGGAAAGTGGCGCGGGCTGGGGATTCCTGCCGATGCATTTTCAGGCTCAGCAGTGGCGCAATGTGCAACTATTGCCCACCGAAGTCGGCAATCAGGGATTGAATGTTACGCTGGTAACGTTATGGAATCCGGGAGGCAATAAACATGCAATAGCCGAGGCGTTTATTGCCAGCCTGCCCGAGCTGTGGAGCCGCATCTACTCCTCGTCGCGTTCTTTAGCGGCGCGCTGACGATCGTAGAACTCATCTTCGGCGGCGATGATCTCATCCATCAGCGAATTCATATCCACTTCATGCAACTCTTCTACGAAGAGACCAGTAAGCGGCGTTTCTGGCGTAAGCTTTCCGTCTTCATATAATTGCCAGATCTCTTTCGCATAGCGCGTTTGCAAAATCTGCGGAGCGTATTGCCCGTAATAGGCGGTGATGTTATTCACATCGCGCTCAAACATTGATTCCGCATGGTTGTTTGCGGCGGCATCGACAGCTTGCGGCAAGTCGATAATGACCGGTCCGTTGGCATCCTGTAGCACGTTGAATTCCGACAGATCGCCATGAACAATACCGGCGCACAGCATGCGCACGATATTGCGGATCATCGTATCGAAATCTTTCATTGCGTTCTCTTCAGAGAGGAACACATCACTCAGGCGTGGCGCAACCAGGCCTTCTGCGTCTGTGACCAGCTCCATCAATAATACGCCGTCGATGCAAATGTAGGGGTGCGGGACGCGCACGCCAGCATTCGCCAGGCGGAATAACGCATCAACTTCGGCGCTTTGCCAGGTCTCTTCTTGCTGCTTACGTCCGAATTTCGACCCTTTTTGCATCGCACGTGAATTGCGGCTGTTACGGACTTTACGTCCTTCCTGATAATGCACGGCCTGCTTAAAACTTCGTTGCGTGGCGTCCTTGTACACTTTGGCACATTGGATTTTTCCGCCCGTTAACACGGTATAAACGTCAGCTTCTTTGCCGCTTCTTAGTCTCTGTAGTACTTCATCTACCAGGCCATCATCGACGAGAGGCTGGAGTCGGTTTGGGATTTTCATGCGAGTCGCCTTGAAAGAGTCCAGATACAAAAAAGCCCGCAGGGCTTGCGCCATGCGGGCTCTTAGGACTTCATCGGATGACTCTGGTAATCACCGATGGAGAATTTTGGTGGAGCTGGCGGGAGTTGAACCCGCGTCCGAAATTACTACACCGTCGGCACTACATGCTTAGTCAGTCTTTACATTCGCCGGCCAGCTGCGGACAGACACGCCACTGACAAACTAGCCTGATTAGATTTAGTGCTTCAACCCCAGGCAAGGCATCCACACGATCTCTTTTGGGTTTGACCTCTCTTGATCCCCGTCTTAAGAGCGGAAGCTAGGGAGAGAGGGCTTCAAAGCAGGTTATTAAGCTGCTAAAGCGTAGTTTTCGTCGTTTGCGACTATTTTTTTGCGGCTTTTTACGAGGCAAACCGCCCCTCGGCATGCTCCTAAGGCTTCACAATCCCGTCGAGTCCAGAATCAGCCCCAAGAAATTTCAATACTACAGACAAGTGGCGTCAAGATCCAGCGCTTAACGCTTTGAATTCTTCATAATACGCGCTTTATCCATCTTCCATTCGCGCTCTTTAACGTCGTCACGCTTGTCGTGCTCTTTCTTACCGCGCGCCACACCGATTTTCAGTTTGGCCCAGGCATTTTTCCAGTACATTGACAGCGCAACTACGGTAAAGCCTTCGCGGTTAACGCGACCATACAGCGAATCGAGTTCGCGTTGTTTTAGCAGCAGCTTGCGGCTTCGCGTGGGATCACACACCACATGCGTTGAAGCCACCGCCAGCGGCTGGAAAGTGGAGCCGAACAGGTAAGCTTCACCATCGCGCAGCAGAATGTAGCTATCACTGATGTTTGCCTTACCGGCACGCAGTGATTTGACTTCCCATCCTTGTAACGACATACCCGCCTCGAACTCTTCTTCAATGAAGTATTCATGACGTGCGCGTTTATTGAGGGCAATAGTGGCTGAACCGGGTTTGTTAACTTTTTTCTTTGTCATAGTGCGGCGTAGTCTACATCACTCAGTTTATGGGCGCATCCCCTGTCCTGCAGGGCGGTAAAAAACACTCCATTTTAGCACAGCAAGCAAAGCCGTGAATTTTTGTTTGGTGACCGAAAATGGTATTATTCAATGGTTTTGTGATGAACAGGAACCATTATGGCCCAGATTAGTCGTTCAGCGCTGGTCCCTTATAGCGCTGAGCAGATGTACCGTCTTGTGAATGACGTGGATGCTTATCCTCAGTTTCTGCCGGGCTGCACCGGCAGTCGCGTGCTGGATAATAGCGGAGATCAAATGACCGCGGCCGTTGATGTCTCTAAAGCCGGCATCAGTAAAACTTTCACCACACGTAATACGCTGATCAGCAACCAAAGCATATTGATGCAGTTGGTTGATGGCCCGTTTCGTAAATTGACCGGCGGCTGGCATTTCACCTCATTGGGTGATGATGCCTGCAAAGTTGAGTTGAACCTTGATTTTGAGTTCACCAATATGCTGGTAGAAATGGCGTTCGGCCGCATCTTTAAAGAGCTGGCGAATAGCATGGTGCAGGCATTCAGTCAGCGCGCGAAAGAGGTTTATCGTGCCTGATATCAGCGTGGAAGTGGTTTACGCATTGCCGGATAAGCAGTATTTGCGTGCCGTCACGCTTGAGGAAGGCGCAACTGTTGAGCAAGCGATCAAGGCGTCGGGTTTGCTATCACTGCGTAAAGATATTGATCTGAACTCGAACAAGGTCGGGATTTATAGCCGCCCGGTAAAATTGGCTGATGTCGTGCAGGATGGTGATCGCATTGAGATTTATCGTCCGCTGATTGCCGATCCGAAAGAGTTGCGGCGTCAGCGCGCAGAGCGTTCAGCTGAAAAGAAATAGTCAGAAAGTAAAACTAAAAAAGGCGCTTAAGCGCCTTTTTTATTGCCGTTCGCTTAGCCTTCTTTGCCAGTGAGCTTCGGCTTGTTGTCGATGTTGGTCAGCGTTCCGTTGCTGTCAAAGGTCAGCGTCAGGGTTTGCTGTTTCACACTTTCATGACCTGGTTCCTGGCGGAACACGTAATACCAAACGTTGCTGCCAAATGGATCGCGCATCATCGGCGTACCGAGCGTGTAGGCAACCTGCTGCTGCGTCATGCCGTTATGAATCTTCGACACATCGTTGGCGACCAGGTAATTCCCCTGATTGATATCCGGACGATACACAACGCGCTCAAGGGTGGAACATCCAGCGGTCATCATCAACATTACTACTGCCGCGGCAGTCAGCGTTTTACAGCGCATCTATACATTCCTTTTCTGGGGCCAAACGCCTTTCAGAAGGCTATTTTTTTGCCATCAAATTCTGAACTCTGCCTGCGGCAGGCTTTATTACTCAGACGACATAACTGCCGATGATAATAAACCTTTTCGCTATTTGAAACCTCTACAGAGCAAGCATATGACCACCAGCAGGGAAAAAAGTGCGGTATCAGGCGGCTAAAAGTTCTTTAGCGTTAGCCAGCGTGTTGCGAGTCACCTCGCTGCCGCCCAGTAAACGCGCTAACTCTTGCAGACGCGCGCGTTTATCCAGCGGCTGCATATGGGTTTCTGTCATCGCGCCATCGGTTTCTTTGCTGACGTAGAAGTGCTGATGACCGCAACCAGCAACCTGCGGCAGGTGCGTCACACACATCACCTGCGTTGACTCGCCTAGCTGACGCAGCATTTGGCCTACAACTGCGGCGGTTGGGCCGCTGATACCGACATCAACTTCATCGAAGATCATCGCTGGCGTTTCCATTTTCTGTGCAGTGATCACCTGAATCGCCAGCGCAATACGCGACAGCTCGCCGCCGGATGCCACTTTGCCCAGCGGCTGGAGCGGCTGGCCTGGGTTCGTCGTGACGCGGAAATCAATGCGCGTTGCGCCATCTGCAGTGAGTTGATCGGCATTGAACTCCAGCACGATAGCGAACTGGCCGTGCGGCATTGCCAGCGTGCGCATGCTTTGGGTAATCAGCTGGCTCAACTCTTGAGCGGAGTGTTCACGCAGTTGATGCAGATTTTCAGCACTTGCTAACGCGGCTTTGTGGTGCGCGACGACTTCAGACTGCAAGGTTTCCTGATCGCTCTCTTGCTGCGAAAGCAGTTCTGCTTCATCCAGCAACTGCTGATAAAGTACCGGCAAGGTTTCAGGTGAGACATGATGCTTGCGCGCCAGCGCGATCTGTCGTGACAGACGTTGCTCTAGCTCATGCAAGCGATTGGGATCGAGATCCAGACGTTCGCAATAGTGACGCAGTTCATCGCTGGCTTCACTGAGCTGAATTGCAGCTTCCTCCAGCAGATTGAACACGCCGCTGACTTTATTATCCAGGGTCACCAGTTCACCCAGCATGTGACGTGCGCTATACAGCAGGCTCTGCAGGTTGGTGTCATCACCATCGGCGAGAATTTGTAGCGCTTGCTGGCTGGTGGACAGCAACTGGCCGCTGTTCGCCAGGCGCTTGTACTCTTCATCAATCTGTTCGAATTCACCCAACTGCGGGGAAAATTCATTGAGTTCTTTCAACTGATACTGCAACAGCTCGCGACGTGATTCACGCTCTTGTGAGAGCTGCTGATGCTGCGCCAGTGCGCGGCAGCTCTGATGCCAGCGCTGATAGTGCTGGCGCATGTCAGACAGCAAATCATCGTGGGCTGCATAAGCATCCAGCAGATGTTTTTGGTGATCGGATTTGAGCAACAGCTGATGCGCATGCTGGCCGTGAATCTGAATCAACAATTGACCGAGTTCACGCAGCTGCGACAGCGGCACTGACGTGCCGTTGATAAAACCACGCGAACGACCATCCGCGCTAATCACACGACGCAGCAGACACTCATTGCCTTCATCCAGCTGATTCTCGACCAGCCAGCGCTGTGCGGAAGGTGAAGCTTTTAGTTGGAAGCGGGCGCAGATATCCGCGCGACTGGCACCCTGACGCACCATATCTGCTTCAGCGCGTCCGCCCAGACACAGGCCCAGCGCATCAATGGCGATAGATTTACCTGCGCCGGTTTCACCCGTGATCGCCGTCATACCACGATGAAAGTCGATCTCCAGTTCACGAACGATAGCAAAGTTACTGATGGTCAGTTGTGCCAGCATAGAATCACCTGTATGTAAAAACAGATATGGTTTTACATACAGTATATCCTGGTATTTTATACAGTAAAGTAGTCAGTGCTGATTTTCAGAACAATTTTTTAGACCAACCCAGCTTTGAGCTTAAGGTATTAAAATAGTTGTAATTTTTAGGATGGATGAGATTGAGATGATTAGCGCTACGGCGAATCAGGACATCTTCACCTTCCTGAATGGGCAAGGCAATCTGGCTATCGCAGCTGATCTCCAGATCGCTGCGCAGGGAAGAAAAACGCAGGCGGATGGTGCTGCTGCTGTTAATCACCAGCGGACGCGCTGAGAGCGTATGCGGGAACATCGGGACCAGCGTAATGGCATCCAGTGACGGCGTCAGAATGGGGCCGCCCGCCGAGAGCGAGTAGGCGGTTGAACCGGTTGGCGTGGAGATAATCAAACCATCGGAGCGCTGTGAAAAGGCAAACACCTCATCAATATAGACTTCGAATTCAATCATGTGCGCGACTTTGCCGGGATGCAGCACCACCTCATTGATGGCGCTACCAATACGCGGCGAGCAATCTTCTTTACATACCTGCGCTTCCAGCAGGAAGCGGCTTTCGACGAAGTAATCGCCCTGCAGCACATCGTCCAGCTGCTGCTGCGCGTTGTCGGGATCGAGATCGGTAAGAAAACCGAGGTTGCCACGGTTTATGCCAATTACTTTAATGTCATAGCGCGCCAGCACGCGGGCGGCGCCAAGCATGTTGCCATCGCCACCCACAACAACTGCTAAATCAGCGCGTTGACCAATATCCGCAAGACTGCCGGTTTCGGCATTTTTCAAATCCAGTTCGCGCGCAATCTGCTGCTCGACAATCACCTCATAACCCTTTGCCGTTAGCCAGCGCCAGAGCATTTCATGGGTGGTTAACGCAGTAGGATGGCGCGGATGGCCGACAATCCCGATGCAGTTAAAGTGTTTGTTCATTTAGCGCGAGTTCCTTATAAGCCAAAACGGCCAGGCAATGTGATGGGTTTACTTGAAACCGTCAAACTGATCCCCATAATAAGCCAACCAGCGAGATGAATGTGCAAAACGCGGAGAAATTCATGAGTAGTAAAGAACAGAACACCCCAAACGAGCAAGTCTCAGACGAAATTCAACAGGATCAGCAGCACGTGGACGCAGAGACAACCGCTGAGGTGGATCCGCGTGATGAGCGTATCGCGCAACTGGAAGCCGAGTTAGCCGTGTCGCAAACCGGCGTGCGTGATGCACAGCTGCGTGCGCAGGCGGAGATCGAGAATATCCGTCGTCGTGCTGAAATGGATGTGGAAAAGGCGCATAAATTTGCGCTGGAAAAATTTGCCAACGAGCTGCTGCCAGTTATCGATAGCCTGGAGCGCGCGCTGGAAGTCGCAAACAAAGATAACGCTGAACTGGCTTCGATGATTGAAGGTATCGAGCTGACGCTGAAGTCGCTGCTGGGCGCGGTGCGTAAGTTTGGCGTGGAAGTGGTTGGCGAAACCAATGTGCCATTCAATCCAGAGATCCATCAGGCGATGTCGATGATGGAATCAGAAGAGATGGCGCCAAATCACGTGCTGATGGTGATGCAGCGTGGTTACACCCTCAACGGTCGCCTGTTGCGTCCGGCGATGGTGGCAGTGACCAAAGCCAAAGGCTAATCTGTCGCTGTAATAACAACGGCCGCGTAATGCGGCCGTTTGTTTTTTATGGCAGCACCGGCATCCAATCGATGGGTGACTGGCCTGATTGGCTCAGCAGCGCATTCGCCTGCGAGAAATGTTTGCTGCCAAAAAAGCCGCGATGCGCGGAGAGCGGAGAAGGGTGCGGCGCTTTAAGCACATGATGACGTTGCGTATCAATGATGCTGCCTTTCTTCTGCGCGTGCGATCCCCACAATAAGAAAATCACCCCTTCGCGATGCTGATTGATGGCGCTGATAACGTTATCAGTGAAAGTTTCCCAGCCCAAGCGCGCGTGCGAATGCGCTTTACTGGCTTCCACCGTTAACACGGTGTTCAACAGCATCACGCCTTGCGTTGCCCAACTTTCAAGAAAACCGTGCGTAGGGCGCACAAAGCCGGGCATGTCCTGCTCCAGCTCTTTGTACATGTTTAATAGTGATGGCGGTATCGCCACGCCGGGCAGCACAGAAAAAGCCAGACCATGCGCCTGATTTGGGCCGTGATAAGGATCCTGGCCCAAAATCACCACTTTGATATCGCCCAGTTCGGTCAGCCGAAAGGCATTAAACACATCCTTCTGCGGCGGATACACCGTTACGCCGGCAGCGCGTTCATTGGCCACCGCTTTCAGCGTTTCCACGAAGTAAGGTTTCTCTTTCTCTTCAGCCAGCACGTCGTGCCAGGTCAGCTTCTCAGCCATCATTGACTCCCTGCAAAATAGTGCGCCTAGCTTAACGTGTCGAACTCAACAGCAGAAGGGTAAAAATAATTTGAATATTTACGTAAATTTTTAATTGTCGAAGTTGTTATGAATCAAGTTGTTAGGTTTTCAGCTTGCAATAGTGACTGAACGAAATTGATACAGGTCAAAACGGTGGGTTTCTTGCAGTGATATACCACAGCATTCCAAAACTTTATGAACCTCGCTGTCCTGTTGCGACAGCGTAAAGCCCTGGAGACCTACTATGATTACCGGTATTCAAATTACTCAGGCAAATAATCCACAGTTGTTGAACTCATTCTGGCTGCTGGACGATGATAAAGCCGAAGCGCGCTGCCTGTGCGCCAAAGGGGATTTCGCGGAAGATCAGGTTGTTGCTATCAGCGACCTCGGCGAAATCGCTTACCGTGAAATTCCACTTGAGCAGAAGCCGCAAGTGCGTATCGAAGGTGGTCAGCATCTGAACGTTAACGTGCTGCGCCGCGAAACGCTGGAAGATGCCGTCAATCATCCGGAAAAATATCCGCAGTTGACCATTCGCGTATCAGGCTATGCCGTACGCTTTAACGCGCTGACGCCAGAGCACCAGCGTGACGTGATTACACGTACATTCACCGAAAGCCTGTAATTGCAGCGCTGACGAAAAGACACACAGCAATACAAGCCGCGCCAATGTTGATTGGCGCGGCTTTTTTTATATGGCTTGATGACAAAGAAAGACTTCTTGAGGCCGTTTGATAGCGAAAGTGCTTTTTCGCTACGCTTAAAACAAAAAAATCGCCTCAAAAGAGGCGATTAATTACAGCGAGTGCTGTTTTATTCCGCACCAGACTCTGGTGCATCGCTACCGCTTGGCTTGCGGCGTTTACCTACATTTTTGGTATCGCGATGGCGTTGTTTGACGCGCGGTTTCTCTTGTTCTTTATCTTTACGCTCTTGACGCTTCGCAAGGGCTTTTTTCGACGGTTTCCCCGTCACTTTGGCACTTGGCGCACGGCTTTCTGGACGCAGCTCATCAATCACACGCGCTTTCAACGGCTCGTTGATGTAACGGGTGATTTTGCCCAGCAGCACGTGGTCATGCGCTTCGACCAGCGAGATTGCGGTACCTTTACGGCCCGCACGCGCGGTACGGCCGATGCGGTGCAAATAGGTATCGGCGGTGCGCGGCAAATCGTAGTTAATGACGTGTGAGATATCGTCAATGTCGATACCGCGCGCAGCAACGTCGGTGGCAATCATCACCGTAACGCGGCCATCATTCATACGTTTGATCGCTTCGTTACGATTGACCTGCACCATTTCGCCTTCGAGATAGCTGGTGCGAATGCCGGCTTCATGAAGCCAGGTGACCAGCTCATGTAGGCGCTCACGTTTACGCACAAATACGATGACGCGCGTGGCGTCTGGCTGTTTCAACAGGTGAATCAGCAGCTTGTTTTTATGCTGCAGATCGTCGGCGCGGTAATACCATTGCTGAATCTTTTTACGTTCGCTTTTGCTTGGGTCGGCTTCAATAAACACCGGCTCGTTGAGCAAGCGCTCGGCGAAGTCTTTAATGTGATCGCCTTCCAGCGTCGCTGAGAGCAGCAGCGTCTGTTTGCGCCAGGTGGTTTCTGCGGCG
>NZ_DAMBSA010000068.1:14998-15526 GCF_032054795.1 Pantoea sp. CTOTU49201 | reverse complement strand
CAACCACTCAACCGGCAAGCGCCACACCAAACGCACCAGCAAGCGCTGCAGCAGCGTGCACTGCGGTTCGTGTTTATGCACCACTTCGCCCTGCTCGTTCGCAAACTCCACCCAATTGACACGTCCCCATTTATCCAGACGCAGCGTCCAGGCGCGATCGCGCATCCCGGCAATAAAGCGCTGATGGGTTTGCTGCGCCAGCGTTTCACTCTCGATGACCAACCCCATTTCGGTGTTCAGCATGGCGGAACGCGGATCGAAATTGAACGAGCCGATAAACACTTTGCGATTGTCGACGGTGAAGGTTTTGGCATGCAAACTGGAACCCGAATTACCGGTGATGCCGCGATCGTGTGGCGCGCTGTGCGGATTATCCTGCGGTTTCAATTCATACAACGCGATGCCGTGGCGCAGCAGTTTTTTTCGCCAGCGCGCATAACCCGCATGCACCACCGTGACATCATTGGCCGCCAGCGAATTAGTAAGGATGGCAATTTTCACCCCGCGCCGCTTCAACGCCAGCAGCTG
>NZ_DAMBSA010000068.1:0-14988 GCF_032054795.1 Pantoea sp. CTOTU49201 | reverse complement strand
GCGCCACGCCTGCACGCGTCGGGACAAAATAGGCTGAGATGATATCGAACTGCTGCTGCGGCGTGCCGATCACTTCCAGCATACGCTGCGGCAGTAAACTGCGGCGTTTTGCTTTGCCGAGCCCTTTACGTGGATCGTCGCTCAGCAGGCGCGATTCCGCCCACGTCATCTCCAGCTCGCCCTGCTCCATCTGGCTGATAAACGACGAGTGCTCCAGCCGCGCCAGATAGCGCTCCACCGCTTCGCTCTGCTGCCACTCTGGCGGCAAGCGCACCGCCTGATGCGCATCGCCGCTCACATCAACCACCTTGCGCAGCGGCGAAACGGCTTTACTGCGCCAGTAGCGTTCGAAATCTTGCGTCACTTCATCGACCACCGGACCAATCGCCAGCACATCGAGATCGGTAAACAGCGGCTCATCGCCGGTACCAAAATATTCGTCGCCGATATTGCGCCCGCCCACCAGCGTCGCCGCGCCATCCACCGTCAAACTTTTATTGTGCATACGTCGATTGAGGCGTGAAAAATCGGTGAGATAACCGAGTGCGCGCAGCGTGCGGAACGAGAACGGATTGAACAAACGCACGGCGATATTGGCGTGGCGATCGAGTTCCGCCAGCGTTTCATCCAAACCCGGCGTGTTGTTGTCATCCAGCAGCAGTCGCACTTTCACCCCGCGCTCGGCGGCGTCCAACAGCGCGCTAAATAGCAAGCGACCGGACATGTCGTTGTGCCAAATGTAGTACTGCACATCAATGCTGTGCTGCGCCATGCTCATCATCTGATAGCGCGCAGCAAAAGCATCCAATCCATCGTTAAGCGGATGAATGCCGCTCATGCCCGGATGCCGCGCACAACGCGCCTCAACACTCGGTTTCAGCCCGTTGCCCGACTGTTCCTCAGGCGGCAAAGAAGTTGCTGCTTCACTCATAGTGAATCCCTGAAAGCTGTGGACCTATTATTGTTGGTATCAATGCGCTAACAAGCAATCGGAGGCTTCCTTTTCTGCCCGATGGCGCACCGTCAATTTAGTCTAGACTTAGCCAGGCGTTCTGCATTCTGCATCCGGCGTTCACCGTGAGGAGAGGATTATGACCCAGCAATCCCTGCGCCATCACCCTCAGCTGTTCCGCAGTTTCTTTCAGGGCAGTTTTCCCTGTTCAACCGCCCGTCGCGCAGGCGGACGTCGGCTCGATATGGTGATCAGCAGCGGCCACGACATGCTGCTGGAAAAAGATTATGCCGCGTTAGCGCAAGAAGGTTTGCACACCGCGCGCGATGGCGCGCGCTGGCATCTGATTGAAGCGGTGCCCAACGCATATGACTGGCGCACCTTTCTGCCGATGGTGCATGCCGCAGCGCGTCACGACATGCAGATTATCTGGGAGCTGGCGCACTTTGGCTATCCCGATCACTTGGATATCTGGAAAGCCAGCTTTGTCGATCACTTTGAACGCTTCGCCCGCGCGATGGCGCAACTGATGCGCGATGAAGGCATCGAACAGCCCTTTATCACGCCGATTAACCAAATCTCATTCTGGTCATGGGCGGGCGCGGACGTTTCCTGGCTCGATCCCTACGCCAGCGATCGCGGTCGCGAGCTGAAGCGTCAATTGGTGCGCGCCTCGCTGGCGGCGATGCACGCCATTCGTGAGGTATATCCCGATGCCCGCTTTGTGCTGACCGATCCGCTGGTACAAGTGGCGACAGATCCCGATAATCCCGACAGCAAACCTTACGCCGACGCGCAGCATCAGGCGCAGTTTGAAGCCTGGGATTGGATTGGCGGACGCGATGCGCCGGAACTGGGTGGCCGCGCGGATTTCCTCGATATTCTGGGTCTCAATTACTATCCCGACAATCACTGGTTTTTCTCAGGCGAAACCATTCCGCTTGACCATCCGACGCGGCAACCGCTGCACCGTTTATTAATGCAGTGCTGGCAACGCTATCAGCGCCCGATGATTTTGGCTGAAACCGGCGCTGAAGGTGAGGCGCGTGCGCCCTGGCTGCGGCAGATCAGTGAAGAAGCGCGTCTGGCGCTGGATCACGGTGTGGCGCTGGAAGGCATTTCGCTCTATCCGGTGGTGGAGTATCCGGCGTGGGCCGACGATCGGCGTTCACCGGGCGCGCTGTTTGGCCTCGGCGATCCCAATGGCAATCGCACCTTGCATGAGGCGCTGGCGCTGGAGTTGCGCAGTCAACAAATTAAGTGGCAGAACTGGCAGACAAAAAGCTAAGACTGTTGCGTGGTGGTTGGTTTTTGCGGGCAGGTTTGCACATCGAGTAAAGGATCTGCGGGATGACGTACGTCGGTGAGCCAGGTCATAGTGAAGAGAAACACCACGCCAATTAAACAGGCGGAGAGCAGGCCAATTATGGCGATCAGTTTGTCATCTCTGGATTCCATCGACATCTCCTTGCAGGCTTCCTTTTCCCGGTGCTGACCTTAACTCATCCACAGCGTAATCATCAGGACGAAGATTATAAGCGTAACCGAAGTGACTGCAAGTACCACAATAGCGAAGAGCGCGTCGTCGAGCGGCTGCCGATAAGGTTCGTCGTGGTCGTCTGGTGGTGCAGGTGAACTCATGATGACTCAAAAATAAAGGCGAGTTTTCGTGCAGGATTGCCGCTCAGAGTGTAATGCAATGTGCTTAAAGTTACAGGATTATTTCTGACGGAGAAAATAACGGGGCGCAAGCGCCCCGTGAAGAACAGATTAGAAATCGTAGCTCAGTGAAACCTTCACCGTACGCGGTTCACCCTGAGACAAATAGGTGCCGCTGTCATCGACGTTAGCCCAATATTTCTCATTGGTGACGTTATCCACGCCCACGCGCCACACCATATCGTTCTGGTTAACCTTCATGCGGTAACGCAGACCCAAATCCAGCGTGGTGTAATCATCCAGCTTCATGTTGTTTGCCAGGTCGGCGTATTGCGAGCCGGTGTAGTTCAGCAATGCCGTGGCAGTCAAACCATCAACTGGCTTGATGTCATACTCCGCACCCAGCGCCGCAGTGAAGCGCGGAACGCCGATGGCGTTTTTGCCATTCTGATCGCTGTCACCGGTTTTGGTCATATCCGGATCGATCCAGGTGGCGCTGCTGTTGAGACGCAGACCCAGCACCGGCTCACCGAATACGTTCAGCTCTACGCCACGGTTACGCTGCTCGCCATTCAGTTGGTAAACCGAATTGTTCAGCACGCCAACCGGCTGTTTGATTTCAAACAGCGCCAGCGATCCGCCAACGCGACCAAAGTCCGCTTTCACCCCCACTTCGTTCTGCTTGGCATGCACGATGCCGGTCACGCTACCGTAGTTGGTGGCGGTAAACGGCGCGGCGGTGCCCGGCGTCAGCGATTCGGTATGGTTGGCATACAGCGAGATATTCTGCGTGGCTTTATACAGCAAACCGTAAGCTGGCAACCAGCGACTGCTGTCAAAACGTGTCGCCGTATCTTCTGCGCCGTCATAACCGTAGTTACGCACCACCACTTTCTGATGACGTGCGCCGACAGTTGCCAGCAAGGTGTCATCAAAGAAGCCCAGCGTATCGCTCAGCAGGTAGCCCTGCGAACGTGAACGATACGTGGTCAGTGGATCGCTGAACTTAGCCCCACCGGAGTAAACGCTATCCGGTTCGGCCACATCTTGCGGATTATAAATGTTCACATTGGCATCGTTGCCCGACGACATGCGATAGCTGTTTTTCGCATTCGCGGTCATCGCCGAATAGCCGAAGTTCACTTTATGCGTCACCGGACCGGTGGTGAAATCACCACGCAGGCCAACCATGCCGCTCATGTTGTCCTGCACGCGATTGGTACGGAAGCGACCAATGGTGGCGTTGCCCGCGCTATCGAGGATCTTCGGAATGCCGTAGTTGCCCACTTCATGGGTGTGCTGCGCGCCGAGGCCCGCATAGGCGGTCCACTGATCGGTCAGATCATATTCGGCTTTCGCCAGACCAAACTCCGACTCGATATCACTGAACACCCAATTCTGGCTGTAGTTTTTCGAGTTGGATGGCACATCAGGAATGAAATCGATGCCGCTGATGTTGATGCCGTTACGCGCATCGTGGAAGGTCTTTTTCTGGTAGCCGACGTCGAGCGACGTACGCAGACGGTCGCCACGATAATCCAGCCCGAGTGACGCAGCGGTGGTGCGTTTCTTCTCGCCATCCACCTCCGTGCCGCCTTCGCGGTTAACCGCATTCAGACGCACGCCAAACTGGTTATTGTCGCCAAAACGACGGCCAATATCGGCGGTGCCGCCCACTTGTGAACCGGAAGTGTAATCCACGCCAATGCGCGTCAGTGGCGTGTCATCGGCATGTTTCGGCTCGAGGTTAATCATGCCGCCGACGCCGCTTTCCGCCGAACCGTTCAGCAAGGCGTTAGCGCCTTTGAAGATTTCCACGCGATCAATCAGCGAGGCATCCATCACCTGACGCGGCACGATACCGGCCAGGCCGCCGTAGGTCATGGCATCGCCGTCCAGCTTAAAACCACGAATGCGATAGCTTTCGGCAAAGTTGCCGTAGCCTTTCAGATTCTGCACGCCAGCATCGTTACGCACCACATCACCGATGGTTTGCGCCTGCTGGTCCTGAATCATTTTCGAGGTAAAACCGATGACGTTGAACGGCACGTCCATGGCGTTTTGCTCACCCAGCATGCCAAGGCGGCCACCGTATGCAACCTGCCCATCAAGGAACGCCGGTACCAGATCGTCGCCGCCTGGTTTGAAATCGGTTTGTGGTGTCGCGGTCACGGTCAGCGTCTGCTGCTCGTTTTTCGCGTTGGTTTGAGTTGTGGTGTTGGTGGTAGCAGCCATCACTGGCAAACAACCGGCGCTGACCATTACGGCCAACAGCGTCGGTTTCAGTCCGGGATTGAAAGGCATAGCGCGCATGGGATCCCCTAATGCAAACGAAGTGATAATCATTATTATTGCGGTTTGCGATTATGCGCAGTCGTTGCCCGAAAGCAAGAAAAATCCTACTTCTGGGTTCATATCATGGGGGAGTGGTGAATCAGGTCGCCATGAATGGCGACCCTACGACGGGTTCTGTGGGATCGCCATTGGATGGCATGCACGGTTTTGTAGGGTCGCCATTCATGGCGACCTACTATCAGCCATCGCGCCAGCGTTTAAACACCAACGAGGTATTAATACCGCCAAACGCGAAATTATTGGATTGGATATAATCCGTCTCAATCTGGCGCGCTTCGCCGATGATGTAATCAAGTTCACCGCATTCCGCTGCCGGTTGCGATAAATTCAACGTCGGCGCAAACCAGCCTTCGCGCATCATTTCAATGCTCATCCAGGCTTCCAGCGCCCCGCAGGCGCCCAGCGTATGACCAAAGTAGCTTTTCAGCGAAGAGATTGGCGTGCTGTTGCCATAAATCGCCGCGGTGGCCTGACTCTCGGCGATATCGCCGCGATCGGTGGCGGTGCCGTGGGCGTTGATGTAGCCAATCTGCTGCGCCGTGACACCGGCGGTTTTCAGCGCACGCTCGATACAAATCTGCATGGTTTCACGCTGTGGCTGAGTGATATGCGCGGCATCGCAGTTGGTGTGGAAACCTACCAGCTCTGCATAAATGGTGGCTCCGCGCGCCTGCGCATGTTCCAGCGATTCGAGAATCAAAGTGCCCGCGCCTTCGCCAATCACTAAACCGTCGCGCTGCTGATCAAACGGTGCGGGCGAGGTGTGCGGCGCGTCGTTGCGCTGGCTGGTGGCGAATAGCGTATCGAACACCGCCGCCTCGGATGGACACAACTCTTCCGCGCCACCCGCCACCATCACGGTTTGATAACCGTGGCGAATCGCTTCCCACGCATACCCAATCGCCTGGCTGCCCGAGGTACAGGCGCTGGACGTTGGGATCACCCGGCCGCGCAGACCGAAGAACAGACCCGCATTGACGGCGGTGGTGTGCGGCATCATCTGCACGTAAGTGGTACCAGTGATGTTGTTGGTGTGCTTTTCCGTCAGCATGGTGGCGAACTCACTCACCGGGCCGGTGCTGCCGGTTGAGGAACCGTAAGCAATGCCGGTTTCACCGTTGGTCAGCACCGGATGGTCGATCAAACCGGCCTGCTCCAGCGCGAGTTCGGTGGCGCGCGTCGCCATCAGTGAAACGCGACCCATCGAGCGAATGCGTTTGCGCGTGTAATGCGCGGGCGGCGTAAAGTCGTCCACCGGCGCGCCGAGCAGCGTGTGCAAGCCGTCGTAAATCTGCCATTCCGGCATATGACGCACCGCATTTTTGCCCAGCCTGATCCGCTCAGCCACCGCGCTCCAGCTCTCACCAAAGGCGGTCACGCCACCCATGCCGGTAACCACTACACGCTGAATCACAGCATACCTCCATTGATTGAAATCACCTGACGCGTGACGTAGCCCGCGATGTCCGACATTAAGTAGCTGGCCAACCCGGCGACTTCCTCTGCCGCGCCCATGCGCTTCATCGGAATCAGCTTCATCGCTTCATCAATCACCAGCGGTTCAAGATCGGTCATGCCGGTATCAATCAAGCCCGGGGCGATACAGTTCACGGTAATTTTGCGTTTCGCCAGCTCAATCGCCAGCGCTTTGGTGGCACCGATGATGCCCGCTTTGGCCGCGCTGTAGTTGACCTGGCCGCGATTGCCCATAATCCCCGATACCGAAGAGAGCGTAATAATGCGTCCGCCCTTGCGCAGGCCAATCATCGGCATCACGCACGGATGAATCACGTTGTAGAAACTGTCGAGATTGGTGTGGATCACGCTGTCCCACTCATCATCGGTCAGCGCCGGAAATGCCGCATCCCGCGTGATGCCCGCATTGCTTACCACGCCATAATAGGCGCCGTGCGCGGCAATGTCCTGTTCGAGTGCGTTGCGTGTGGCTTCGCGCTGCGCCACGTCAAACTGCAAGGTGCGCCCACATCCGCCCGCCGCCACAATCTCTGAAAGCGTCTGCGCTGCACCGGCGCTGTCGCGGTGATAATGCACCACAATCTCAAAGCCATCCTGCGCCAGACGCTGTGCGATGGCGCGGCCAATTCCTTTACTTGCGCCGGTCACTAAAACGCTGCGTATCATGGCTGAATTCCTTGTTGCAATTGAATTAACTCGTGTTCATTGGGCTGATAGGTATTCAGCCGCCCGCTGGCGATGATCGCGTCGCCGCAGCGGATTTCCCCTTCAAAGCTGCCCAAGCGGTCGTCCCGCATCAGCAGGCGCATTTCGACGCGCAGCGTGCTGTTGGCAGCGAAAGCGGCGCTGCTGGCACGATAGCCGCGTCCGCCAAGCAGCATGCCGGGACGAATCTCATTGTCGCCGCGCTGACGTGCATGAAATCCCGACCAAACGCCAACCGTCTGCGCCATGATCTCCACGCCGTACCATGCCGGCAAATCGCCCTGCGGGGTGATAAACGGCGCCAGCACGCCCGTAGCGTTGATGCTGACTTCGCAGATCACGCTGTCGTCGGTGACCTGGATGACGCGATCGAGCAGCAGCATCGGCGCGCGATGCGGCAGATAAGCATCAACCGGCAGAAAATCACTCATAAGGCTTTCCTACAATCAGGCAGGTATTGTTCCCGCCAAAAGCAAACGAATTTGAAGCAATCACCGGACGCGCCAGCGGCTGTGGCGTGGTGATCAAACCGCACTCCGGCAGCGAGGTATCGCGTGCCGCCTGCGAGAAATCCTGCGGCGGCAGCGGCAGATTCTGCTGCAGAATCAGTGCAGCCAAGGCCGCTTCGGTCGCGCCCGCCGCGCCCAGCGTGTGGCCGGTAAGGTGTTTGGTTGAGCTGCACGGCACGCTATCGCCAAACAGACGATGAATCACCGCCGATTCCACCTGATCGTTCAACGGCGTGGCGGTGCCGTGCAGGTTGATATAACCGACATCCTGCGGCTGTAAACCCGCCTGTTGCAGCGCCATCAGCATAGCGCGCTCGGCACCGATGCCTTCCGGATGCGGCGCCGACATGTGCCATGCGTCCGACGATTCACCACAACCGAGCAGCGCCAGCGGCTGCTGTTCGCGCGTCAACAGCAGCAGCGCGGCAGCTTCGCCAATCGAAATGCCGTCGCGATCGGCGCTAAAGGGCGCGCAGTGACGCTCAGAGAGCGAATCCAGGCTGGCGAAACCGTTAATCGGCATGCGGCTCAGCGAATCAGCG
Organism: Pantoea sp. CTOTU49201; assembly: GCF_032054795.1. NCBI lineage: Bacteria > Pseudomonadati > Pseudomonadota > Gammaproteobacteria > Enterobacterales > Erwiniaceae > Pantoea > Pantoea sp. CTOTU49201. The sequence goes on along the minus strand of NZ_DAMBSA010000068.1, from coordinate 6,790 downwards.
CCGCCCACCAGCGCCACGTCCGCTAAACCAGCATCGATCAAACGTTGGCCGCTGATGATCGCGCGCGCGCTGGAGGAGCAGGCAGTAGAAATGGTGTAAGCCGGACCGTCCAGTTCTAAATAGTGCGCCAGGAAGCGCGACGGATCGCCGAGCTCCTGCATGCGGTAATCGTAGCCCGGCAATGCGTCATCCACCTGACGATCGCCTTCATCGACGCCGGAGGTGCTGGTGCCGAGCACAATCGCCACGCGATCGCGGCCATATTGCGCGATGGCCGCATCCAGTGCCGGGCGTATCTGCGCCAGCGCGGCCAGCAGCAGCTGATTGTTGCGGGTGTTATGCGCCGCCAGCGCGGCAGGAATTGGCGGCAACGCGCCCTGTACTTCGCCCAGCCAGCAGCGTTTGCCGTCTTGCAGCCAGCCGTCGCGCGGCTGCATGCCCAACGCTTCACCGGCTTGCAGTTGCGCGGCAATCTGCTCCAGGTTATTGCCCAGCGCATTCACCATGCCAAAGGCGGAGATGTAGATCATGATGAGGCATCCAGATGTTGGATTTGAATCTGATAGCCAAAGGCGCGTTGGTCGATGCTGATCGGCTCACGCAACTCGCCACGCTGCAGATAGAGAATCAGCGTCACCACCTTACCAGAAGGATCGCGCAGCTCGCGGCGATCGTCGATGTCGGTCAACGTCCAGCCACGCGGCAACTGCGGCTGCCATGCGCTGATCGGCCAGTGGCTGAGCATCACATCCGCCAGCACCTGACTGGCGGGCGGCATTTCCGGCAGCGCCATCATCTGCTGAGTGTGAATGCCGTTTTTATCATAGGTGACGCGGAACAGGCGAATGCCAAGCGATGACAAACCGGCGAGGCTCAGCTGTTGCGAGTCGGCGCTCAGCAGCACCAGCAGCGACTGGGTTTTGCCTTTGGCGTGGCCGGTCAGCAACTGCTGCTGCTGAAACGCCGGCGAAATGCCCGGCGCTGGCAGCGTGACGCGCACGCCCGGTTTCAGCCACGCGCTCGGTCGATTGAGGTCGCTCTGATGCTGCGCGCAGCCGCTTACCAGCAGGCTCAACAGCAGCAAAATGCCCATTTTCATCGTTGCTTCCTTTTCCCCGGAGCCAGCGCCAGCGGCGCCAGCAAGAATGCACAAAAAATCCCGCTGCACAGCACGGTACCAAAACCGCTGATAGCGGCGGTGCTGCTGAACACCAGCATGCCGAGCGTTAACAGCGTGGTCATCATCGCCAGCGTCACCGCCAGCATCGAGGTTAACGGCGTGCCGCGCGGATTGCTGAAGAACAGCGTGTAGTTGATGCCGATGCCTAGCACCAGAATCAGCGCCAGCAAGGCAAACAGATTGAGGCTCGCGCCGATCCAGCCCAGTGTCGCCAGTGCCGCCGCCAGCGACAGCCACGACGGCAGCGCGCTGCGCATGCCGGCTTTCACGCCCAGTCGCAGCATGTAGCTGGCGGTAATCAGCAATAACGCCAGCGCCAGCAATCCGCTCAGCAGCGTGCGCCAGAAGCGGAACAGTTCATCATAGCTGGCCTTGCGATCGACCCAGCTGACGCCCGCCTGTTGGGATGCCAGCTGCTGCAGCGCGGCACTGTTTTTAACGCCACCGATCGGCACCAGCACGCTACTGCGTCCGTCCGGCAGCGACAGCCACAGCAGCCGCCAGCCTTCACTCAGCGGGCTCGCCAGCCAGTCGGCGGCGGTCACCGGCATGGCGCTGAGATTAGCATTCGCTACCGTGATGCCCGCCTGCTTCAATCGTTCCAGAATGGTGGGTGCGGCCTGCTGTAGCAGCGCTACATCCTGCTGCTGCTGCGCCAGCGAACTGAGCGGCAGCACGCGATAGCTGCTAAACCAGCCTTGCTGCTGCGCCTGCTGCAGCTGCGGTGCCAGCGCGCTCAGCCGCTGCAGCGCTTGCTGTTCATCCTCGCCCCACACCACAAACCAGGTTTGATCGGCCTGCTGACCGGTCAGCTGCGCCAGCTGACGATCCTGCGCTAACAGTTGCGCCGGTGCGCTTTGCAGATGGGCAATATCATCATCGACCTTGAGTTGCAGCATGCCGCTCAGCGCATAAATCGCCACCAGCGCCGGTAAACCGCGCTTCAGCCAGTTATTGCGCCGCCACGCGGCCACCCAGCGCGCCAGCCACACCATCGCCGGAATCGGTCGCACCGGTAAACCGCGCACCAGCCACGGATAAAAACAGATCACCGTCAGGCAGGAAGCGCTCAATCCGCTGGCAGCAAACACCGCCAGCTGGCGCAAGCCGGGGAACGGTGCCAGCAGCATCAGCAGCCAGGCAATCGCCGTGGTGCCAAGCGCCAGCAGCAGCGTGCCGCGCACCTTATGCAAGCTTTGCCACGGCGTGGCCTGCTCGCCGTGCACCATGCGTTCCGTCAGGTAGTAGAGCGTATAATCGGCCGAGATACCGACAATGCTGAGGCTCATCACTAAGGTGGTGAGATGCAGCTCACCAAAAAACAGCAGCGTCAGCACCGTGCCCGCCATCGCGCCAATCGCCACCGACAATGCGCACAGCGCCAGCGGCCGCAACGAACGGAAAACCAGCCACACCAGCAGCAGCAATCCCGCTAACGTCGCGCTGCCGAGGGTTTCGACATCATGCTGCGCGCGCTGGCTGGCATCGTCACTGAACAGCACCGTGCCACGCGTCAGTAATTGCGCATCCGGCCAGCGGGTTTTCAGCTGTTGCTCCAGCTCATTAAGTGCAGTCACCAGCTGATGGCTCTCTTTGATACTGAAAGCATTGCTCGCTAGTTCGCCGTGCAGGAAATACCAGCGGCGCTGCTGCGCATCGTTGACCGTCAGCCAGCCGTTATGCAGCAGCATTTTGTTGGCACTCTGCTGCATCGCCAGCTGTGCGCCGCGCACCAGCAGCAGCGGATCGTTGCCGATCTCTTTGCTGCCGACGCCCGCGAAGGCCGAGAACAGCTGCGCCAGTATCCAGTCGGCCTGCGCGCCGCCGCCGTTCTGCAAACGTGCGCGCGTAGCCGGATCGATCAAACCGTTGCGATGCTGAAACGCATAGGCGCCCCAACGCTGCATTTGATTGTCATCTAGTGCGCCGCTGACCTGTTTCAGCATCGGCAAAGCTTGCAGCTGTGCTTGCCACCAGGCCGCGACCGCATCGCCGTCTTGATCGTTGGCGCTCACCAGCCACACCAGTTGACGATCGAGGCGCTGCATAAAGCCGTGCTGGATCTCAGCCGGTGCCTGGCCGAGGTTCTGCTGCGGCAATAACGCCAGCACGCTGCTGTTCAGCTGGCTGCGCGGCAGCAAAACCGCCAGCGCCAGCGCTAACGTCAGGCATACTGCCAGCCAAAGCAGCGCAACGGTTTTCTCACTGCGCTGGGGCAAAACGGGCTCGCTCTTCATCGGTCAACTGTTTAGGTTCGGTGCGGGTATCGCTGAGGGTGATCTCGGTTTTATCGCCCTGCTTGTCATCCAGCGTGATACGGTTGAGGAACGCTTCGCCCTGCAGCTCGATACGGTTAAAAATCTTATTCAACGGCGCGGCTTTCGGCGTCAGGCCAAGCTGCCAGCGGTTGTTGCCCTGATCGTGGAAATCGAGCGCAAAGTTCTCGCGCAGCACCTTTTCATCCGCCTGGAACAGCGCGCGCAACAGATGGTTGAACTGGAACATCTGCGGATTGCTGTCGGCGGTGATCACCTGTGGCGGCTGGCCGCTCATGCTCTGCACCATGCGCTTGTCATCGAGGATCAGCATCAGCGGGAACGGCGTGGCTTGCTGCCACCACAAACCCTGCTGCTGGGCGATCAATAGCTGACCGCGTGACACCAGCGGCTGCGCCATCCCGGCAATGGTGCGCACCTGAACAAAATTGGCGCGGATCACCGGTTGGCTGGCGAAGCGCTGTTGTAGCTGCTCGAGCGTAACCGCGCTGGCGTTGGCACAGATCACCAGCAGAAGCAAACAAAGGGTTCTGATCACGGTTTCACTCCCAGGCGTTCAAACAGAATATCGGGCGAGACAAAACACATCTCCTGCGTGGCCGCATTTACCGCCACTTGCAGCGTGTGTGCTTTGGTGGTCACCTGCCCCGCCGCGTTGCGGATCACGTAATCGATGCGCAATCGGTTTTCGTACTCGCTGATGCTGGCGGCGACGCGCACCACCTCTTCGCAGCGCAGCGGTTGGCGGTATTTCACGTGGGTATCCACCACCGGCCAGACGTAGCCGCTGGCGGCCATTTCGCCGTAGCTGTAATTGACGCTGCGCAGCAAGGCTTCGCGCGCCACTTCAAAAAAGCGGAAATAGTTGCCGTGCCACACCACGCCCATCGGATCGCAGTCGTGAAACGACACGGTAATTTCCACTTCAGCGCGGTAGTTGCTTTCACTCATCGCGGCTTTTCTCCTCGGGCAACGTCCAGAAATCGTAAAAGTTAAACCAGTCCAGCGGCGCCATCAGCGCGTGCTGTTGTAACCGTTCGGCGTAGCGATCGACCGTGGCTTGTAACGCCTGCTGGCGCTGCGCGCGCGGCAGCGAGAGCGGATCGGCAAAGGCTTCGCAATGCACCCGCAACCGGCCCTGTTCGCGCAGGGCAAACATCAGCAGCACCGGACAGCGCAACGCTGCCGCCAGCACAAACGGTCCCTGCGGAAACGGTGCGCGCTGGCCCATAAATTCGCTCCACACCACGCGACGCTCGCCGCCACGCTGGCGATGCACGGCGGTGCGATCGCCAACAATCGCCACCCATTCACCCGCATCCAGTTTTTGCTGCAGCAGAATGGCGGTGTCCGGGCCGATATCGGTGACCGGCATCAGATTCACGCCCGCCTGTGGCGCAATGCTCTCCAGCACCTCGCGGAAGCGCTGCGCATTATCGGTAAACACCAGCGCGTTAATCACCAATCCGCTGACCTGTTTGGCCATCGCGCGGCAGGCTTCGATATCACCGAGATGCGAGGCGAGAATCAAATGACCTTTGCCCTCGGCGGCGCGAATAGTGGCTTCTGCACCGGGCGCGAAATCAATGTCGCGTCCCCATTGCAGATCGCCGCGCCAGCTGGCGACTTTATCCAGCATGCTGTAGCCAAAACGCAGAAAGTGGCGATAGCTGTTGAGCGGCGCAGGCAACGCGATGTTCTGCTGCTGCGCCACCGCTTGCACCCGCGTCAGCCACTGCTGCGAGGCGGCGCGCGCGGTGCGTCCGGTTAGCCAGTAAACTGCTACCACCGGCCACAGCAGCAAGATAAAGGGTAAGCGCCCAGCACGACGATAGAGCCACAGCATAAAGCGCAAACCGCTCTGCCCGCGCCTTTCCGGCGTCGCCGACCAGTGCTGCGCATCGCCACGCTGGCGCAGCAACAGCGGGATGCGCGGCAACATGCCGAAGAACAGCCGCGTGTGCATCCATGAGATGCGCAGGTTGTCACGCAGCGCATCAAAGTGCGATACGCCGCTGGCCGGATAGGTCACGCGCGTGGTGATAAAACGGCTCGGCGTGCCCTGCCAATAGAGACGCACCATGATTTCGGTGTCGAAATCCATGCGCTGACCAATCGGGCGGCAATCGCACAACGCCAGCGACGGTGCGAGCGGATAGACGCGGAAGCCGCACATGCTGTCTTTCAGCGAAAACGACAGCGTTTCCACCCACACCCAGAAATGGGTGATGTAGCGGCCATACAGGCGCGATTTGGGAATCGAAGCGTCGTAAAGCGGCTGACCGGAGATCAGGCAGTGCGGATAACGCTGTGCTTCGGCTAGCATACGCGGCGTGTCTTCCACCTGATGTTGTCCATCGGCATCGAGCTGCAGCGCATGGCTGAAACCCGCCGCCGCCGCCGCGCGCATACCGGCAATCACCGCCGCGCCTTTGCCCTGATTATGCGGCAGCGTCAGCACCTGCAACTGTGGCGCATCCAGCGCCGCAATCTGCTGTTTGGTGATGGCATCGCTGCCGTCATCCACCAGAATCACCGGCAAGTTGAACGGTGCCAGCCGCGCCAGCACCGACGCCAGCATTGCGCCGTGGTTATAGCAGGGAATTAATACGCAAGGCGTGAAGTCAGGGCTTAACACAGGCGAATCTTCCCGCTGCTGGCGATCGTCGCTACGTCGCCATTGATCAGGCTGTAGCTGAAGCTGAGCAGCGATTTTTCTGCCTGCCACTGCAGCTGTAATTGCAGTTCGGCATCTGGCGGCACCGGCTGCTGAAACTTGATATTGTCGATGGCGGCAAAGGATTTCCCGACAGCTAAACGCGTCAGGCCGAAATGCAGCGCCCAGTCGAGCTGCGCCACTCCCGGTAGAATCGGCAGCGTCGGGAAATGGCCACGGAACCAAAACAGATCGGCGGCAACGTGCAGGCGCAATGTCAGTGCATCGCCCTGCTGTTCGGCATGCAGTTCAACCGGCAACATCAAACAACTCCTCAATTTGTGGCCAGGCGCGTTTACTTTGTGCGGTGACAGGAATGGTTGTCACCACGCGCCAGTAGCGCGGCATCGCCACCGGCTCCAGCCAGGGTTGCAGCGCGCGTTTCCACTCAATTTTTAGCTGATGCAGCGTCGCCGCATCCAGCATTTCGGGCAGCGCCAGCACCACGCCAATCGCGTGACGACCGTGACGCTGAATCGCCAGCGCGGCGGCATCGTCCACGCCGGGCAACGCCAGCAGGCGGCGTTCAATTTCACTCAAAGAGACGCGCTTATCTTCAATCTTCACCACGCGATCCTGACGCCCCGCCAGCTGAAACTGGCCGGACGGCTGCTGCAC
>NZ_DAMBSA010000067.1:6719-15669 GCF_032054795.1 Pantoea sp. CTOTU49201 | reverse complement strand
GCGATGCTCTGCGCGATGTTCTGCAGCAGCATGGTTTTACCCGCTTTCGGCGGCGCCACAATCAGACCACGTTGACCACGACCAATCGGAGAAGCCAGATCCAGCACGCGTGCAGTCAGGTCTTCAGTCGAGCCATTACCGCGTTCCATACGCATACGCTTGCTGGCGTGCAGCGGCGTAAGGTTTTCGAACAGAATCTTGTTACGCGCGTTTTCCGGCTTGTCATAGTTAACTTCGTTAACTTTCAACAGCGCAAAGTAACGTTCACCTTCTTTTGGCGGGCGAATCTTGCCAGAAATGGTGTCACCAGTGCGGAGGTTGAAACGGCGGATTTGGCTAGGAGAGACGTAGATATCATCGGGACCGGCGAGGTAGGAGCTATCTCCAGAACGGAGGAAACCAAATCCGTCCTGCAATATCTCCAGCACACCATCACCAAAGATGTCTTCGCCGCTTTTTGCGTGCTGTTTCAGGATAGAGAAAATAATATCCTGCTTGCGCATACGCGCCTGGTTTTCCAGCCCCATATTTTCGCCGAGGGTAATCAGCTCAGAAACCGGCGTATTCTTTAATTCGGTAAGATTCATAGTGATGGGTTCTTAAACTCGGGGTAATTCTCGAAATGATTGTCGTGAGTGGTATGGCAAAAATTCCATGCCTGTTAATGGCTCTTTTTCAACTCAGCTCGACGATTATCGTCAGATGTGGCGATAGGAAACGAGGAGACGGTCGAAAGATGATGCCGAATGTGCTAGTCATCAGATTGCCAAACCACGATAACGTTCATTGCGAGTAGGGTCTGACAAGGGAAAACTTAGATGCAAACTACAAGGTAAGAGCGTAATGCAGTGAACTCAACTTAACACGCTTAAAGTGAGACGTCCAGCAGTGGCGAAAAAATTCACCACTGCCGAACAAACACCACGCTGGGCTTAGGCCAGGTTGGCGTTCAGGAACTCTTTCAACTGTCCTTTAGACAGTGCGCCAACCTTGGTTGCCGCCACTTCGCCGTTCTTGAACAGCAGCAGAGTTGGGATACCGCGGATACCGTATTTCGGCGCCGTACCCGGGTTGTCATCAATATTCAACTTAGCGATGGTAAGTTTACCTTCGTACTCTTCTGCGACTTCGTCGAGAATTGGGGCGATCATTTTGCAAGGACCACACCATTCAGCCCAGAAATCTACCAGAGTGACACCGTCTGCTTTCAGTACGTCTGTGTCGAAACTGTCATCGGTCAAGTGAACGATCTTATCGCTGCTCATGTTTAACTCCAAAAGATTGCGCCTGGCGAATTGGCGGAAATGATACCAACGTAGGTTGACTTTATTTCATCGGATACGCTTTCGTAAAGCGCTAGTAAGCTGATATTCTACCACACTATGAGCAAAACACACTTAACTGAACAGAAGTTTTCCGACTTCGCCCTGCACCCTCAGGTGATAGAAGCCCTTGATACTAAAGGCTTTAGCCACTGCACGCCTATTCAGGCGCTCGCGTTGCCTCTTACGCTTACAGGGCGTGATGTTGCGGGTCAGGCGCAAACCGGTACCGGCAAAACGATGGCGTTCCTTACGTCAACGTTTCATTATCTTCTTTCTCATCCTGCCGCAGAAGGTCGCCAGACTAATCAGCCACGTGCGCTGATCATGGCCCCGACGCGTGAGCTCGCCGTACAAATTCATGCCGATGCTGAACCATTAGCGAAGGTCACTGGCTTAAAGCTGGGCCTGGCTTATGGTGGCGACGGCTACGATAAACAGCTGAAAGTGCTGGCTGATGGTGTCGATATTCTGGTGGGCACCACCGGACGTCTGATCGACTATGCCAAGCAGAACCATGTCAACCTGGGCGCGATTCAGGTTGTTGTGCTGGATGAAGCCGATCGCATGTTCGATCTCGGCTTTATTAAAGACATTCGTTGGCTGTTCCGCCGCATGCCGCCGGCCACCCAACGCCTGAGTATGCTGTTCTCTGCGACCTTGTCTTACCGCGTGCGTGAACTGGCGTTTGAGCACATGAACAACGCCGAATACGTGGAAGTTGAGCCTGAGCAGAAAACCGGCCACCGCATTAAAGAAGAGCTTTTCTATCCTTCGAATGAAGAGAAAATGCGCTTGCTGCAGACGCTAGTAGAAGAAGAGTGGCCAGATCGCGCCATCATCTTCGCCAACACCAAGCACCGCTGTGAAGACATTTGGGGCCATCTGGCTGCCGATGGTCATCGTGTAGGTCTGCTGACCGGTGATGTGGCGCAGAAAAAACGTCTGCGTATTCTCGACGACTTCACCAAAGGCGATGTGGATATCCTGGTTGCCACCGACGTCGCGGCACGTGGTCTGCACATTCCTGCGGTAACGCACGTGTTCAACTACGACCTGCCTGACGACCGCGAAGACTACGTTCACCGTATCGGCCGTACTGGCCGCGCGGGCGCCAGCGGTCACTCCATCAGCCTGGCGTGCGAAGAGTACGCGCTGAACCTGCCAGCAATCGAAGAGTACATCGGTCACGGTATTCCGGTCAGCAAGTACAACAGCGATGCCTTGCTGAATGAACTGCCACCGCCGAAGCGTCTGCAACGCAGTCGTTCAGGAAACGGTCCACGCCGTGGCGGGAACAACAATAACCGTCGGAGCGGCGCGCCGCGCAATAGCAACCGTAAACGTTCGGGTTAAGCACACCATGCTAAGCGCATCGTCACTTTATGCAGCGATTGATTTAGGTTCTAACAGCTTTCATATGTTGGTGGTGCGCGAGGTGTCTGGCAGTATTCAGACCGTCGCGCGAATAAAGCGCAAAGTGCGTTTGGCGGCTGGCCTCGACAAAGCTAATCATCTCTCCGCCGAGGCGATGCAACGCGGCTGGCAGTGCCTGAAGTTGTTCTCCGAACAGCTACAGGATATTCCTCCGGAACAAATCCGCGTGGTGGCAACCGCCACGCTGCGCCTTGCTGAAAATGCGCAGGATTTCCTCACAACGGCTGAACAGATTCTTGGCTGCGTGGTGAATGTCATCAGCGGCGAAGAAGAAGCACGCCTGATTTATCAGGGTGTAGCGCATACCACCGGCGGTTCCGATCAGCGTTTAGTGGTCGATATCGGCGGCGGCAGCACCGAACTGGTGACCGGCGAAGGTTCGCATGCCACCACGCTGTTCAGCTTGTCGATGGGTTGCGTAACCTGGCTTGAACGCTATTTCAGCGATCGTCATCTGGCAAAAGAGAATTTTGAGCAGGCCGAACTGGCCGCGCGCGAGATGATCCGTCCGGTGGCCGCTGCGCTGCGTGAGAAAGGCTGGCAAATCTGTGTCGGCGCGTCAGGAACCGTACAAGCGTTGCAGGAAATTATGATGGCGCAGGGCATGGATGAGCGCATCACCCTGAGCAAGCTGCAACAGCTGAAACAGCGCGCGATTCAGTGCGGCAAGCTGGAAGAGCTGGAAATTGAAGGATTGACGCTGGAGCGCGCCTTAGTGTTCCCGAGCGGTTTATCGATTCTCATCGCTATCTTCCAGGAATTGAGCATTGAAGGTATGACGCTGGCCGGTGGCGCACTGCGCGAAGGCTTGGTGTATGGCATGCTGCATCTGCCGGTTGATCGCGATATCCGCAGCCGCACATTGCAGAACGTGCAGCGTCGTTTTGCCATTGATATTGATCAGGCCGGTCGCGTGCGTCAGTTGGCGGAGAGTTTCTTCCGTCAGGTGAGCAGCAGCTGGAAGCTGGATAACCGATGTCGCGATCTGCTGCTCAGCGCCTGCTCCATCCACGAAATTGGCCTGAGCGTCGATTTCCGTCAGGCACCGCAACACGCCGCTTACCTGATTCGCCATCTCGATCTTCCTGGCTTCACTCCCGCACAGAAAAAAATGCTGGCTTGCCTGCTGCAGAACCAAAGCGGCAGCATTGATCTGGCGTTGCTGACCCAACAAAACGCCGTGCCGCCGCGCATGGCGGAGCGTTTAAGCCGTTTGCTGCGTTTAGCGATTATTTTCTCGAGTCGTCGCCGCGATGACACCTTGCCTGCCGTACGTTTACAGGCGGATGATGATGCGCTGCATTTGACGTTGCCAGCCGGTTGGCGCGAAGTGCATCCATTGCGTTCTGAGCTGCTGGAGCAGGAGAGTCATTATCAGTCGTACGTGCACTGGTTATTGACGATTTCCTGATGTTTGGGCGGCATGAATGCCGCCCCTACAATCGACGTAGGGTCGCCATTCATGGCGACCGCTCTCAACCCTTCTTCGCATTCTCCAGCATCGCTCTTAACCCGGCGACACGCGTCTGTCCGGTCTTCACGCGCTCCTCTGCGCTCACCACTTTTTTCTCGCGCTCCCACACCACATCGTCCTGCGGCAACTCCAGCAGGAAGCGACTCGGTTCCGGGCGCATCAGCTCGCCGTACTGACGGCGTTCACGGCATAGCGTAAAGGTCAGCTCTTTCTGCGCACGGGTAATCCCCACGTAAGCCAGACGTCGCTCTTCTTCGATATTGTTTTCATCGATGCTGCTCTGGTGTGGCAATAAACCCTCTTCCATGCCGACCAGATAGACATACGGAAACTCCAGCCCTTTTGAGGCGTGCAGCGTCATCAGCTGCACCTGATCGAGCTCCTCATCGCTCTCACCGCGCTCCATCATGTCGCGCAGTGTAAAGCGCGTCACCACCTGCGCCAGCGTCATCGGTTCGTTCAGCTCATCGCCTTCCAGCATCTCGGTCATCCACTGGAAAAGCAGGTTAACGTTCTTCATGCGCATCTCAGCCGCTTTCGGGCTGGGCGAGGTTTCAAACAGCCAGCTTTCGTAGTCGATGCCGCGAATCAGGTCGCGCACGGCGTTCACCGGCTCACGTTCGGTCAGCTGGACGATCTCATTCAGCCAGTGCGTAAAGCGCTGCAGATGCTCCAGCCCGCGCCCGCTCAGCGTTTGCTCCAGTCCCATATCGAAGCTGGCGTTATACAGGCTTTTATTGCGCAGGTTGGCCCATTCGCCCAGCTTTTGCAGCGTTGCCGGACCAATCTCACGGCGCGGCGTATTCACGATACGCAGGAATGCGCTGTCATCTTCCTGATTGGTTAGAACGCGCAGGTAGGCCAGCAAATCTTTGATTTCCGGACGCGAGAAGAACGACGTACCGCCAGAAATACGATACGGAATACGGTTCTGCATCAGCTGCTTCTCAAACACACGCGACTGATGGTTGCCGCGATAGAGAATGGCGTAATCTTTGTAGGCAGTTTTGTTGATGAAGTGATGCGCGATCAGTTCACCCGCCACGCGTTCCGCTTCGTGATCTTCGTTATTGGCGCTCAGCACCTTTAGCTCGCTGCCCTGCCCCAGTTCTGAGAACAGGCGTTTCTCGAACACGTGCGGATTGTTGGCGATAAGGATGTTGGCGGATTTCAGGATGCGCTGCGTCGAGCGATAATTCTGCTCCAGCTTCACCACTTCCAGCGCCGGGAAATCCTGTTGCAGCAGCACCAGGTTTTGCGGACGCGCGCCGCGCCACGAGTAAATTGACTGATCGTCATCGCCCACCACGGTAAAGCGCGCCCGCGCACCCACCAGCAGCTTCACCAGCTCATATTGGCTGGTGTTGGTGTCCTGATACTCATCCACCAGCAGGTAGCGAATGCGCTGCTGCCAGCGTTCGCGTACTTCCTGATTGCGCTGCAGCAGCAGCGTCGGCAGCGCGATTAAGTCGTCGAAATCCAGCACGTTGCAGGATTTCAGGTGTTGGTCATACAGCTGATAACAGTGAGCAAAAATCTGGTCACGCTGCGATTGCGCCAAACCCGCTGCGCCCTGCGGATCGACCAGATCGTTCTTCCAGTTGGAGATGGTGGAAATCAGCTGCTGTAACAGCGTTTTGTCCTCTTCCAGCCACTGTTTGGTCAGGTCTTTGAGCAAAGCCAGCTGATCCTGATCGTCGAACAGCGAGAAGCTGGCTTTCATTCCCAGCGCCTTGTATTCGCGTTTGATGATCTCCAGCCCCAGCGTATGGAAGGTGGAAATCATCAGGCCGCGCGCCTCTTTACGCCCCAACGTTTGCGCCACACGCTCTTTCATCTCGCGCGAGGCTTTATTGGTAAAGGTCACAGCGGCGATATGGCGCGCCTGATAGCCGCATTCGCGGATCAGGTGGGCGATTTTGTTGGTGATCACGCGGGTTTTACCCGAGCCAGCACCGGCCAGCACCAGACAAGGACCGGTGACAAATTCGACAGCTCGTTGTTGGCCGGGGTTTAAACGCATAACGGAATTCGCTCAGTGGGATCAAAAGAAACAGGGTTATAATGGCCGGATTATACACATTAGGACTTCATCATGGCGAAAACCGCGGCGGCTTTACATATCCTCGTGAAAGAGGAAGCGCAGGCCAAATCCCTGCTGGCGCAGCTTGAAAAAGGCGCGAACTTCCAGCAGCTGGCAAAGAAACACTCTACCTGCCCATCCGGGCGCAACGGCGGTGATTTGGGTGAGTTTCGTAAAGGACAAATGGTGCCGGCATTTGATAAGGCGGTCTTCTCCTGTCCGCTGCTACAGCCTTACGGACCGGTGAAAACCGCCTTTGGTTACCACATCATTAAAGTGCTGTGGCGTAACTGATCACTTCTGATTCTTCATCTGCTGCAGCACGTTATTGCACTGATTGTCGTCGGTATCGCTAGGCGAAATCAGTGCGATCAACGCAGCGGCCGGAGCAACCACCGCACCAAGCGCCACCGCTGCAGCACCGCGCGCAATCAGCGGACCGGCTTTCACGCCGGCATCCGGATTTTTAAAGGTGCCGCGCACATACAGCGGCGAACGCAGCGTAATGATACGTATCCCTTTACTCTCCGGATTGATCGACAAGTCCATGCGTTCATTCGCGAAGTTAACGTTGCCCGTCACATTGATCACCGCATTCTCGGTATCCAGCAGGAACAGTTTCGGCGTCGCTAAGCCCTGACGAATATTCAGATCGGTTGCCGCGCAGTTGATCTTCACTTCGTCATCGCCGAACAGCTTGCCAACCACATAGTTACCGACGTTCAGTCCGGCAATCTCCATCAGGCTGCGGCTGATCAGGCCATCATTCATCAATAGCTTGAGTTCGCCATCGCTGGTACCCAGTAAGTCCGCCACCGAATTGCCGGTGCCGCTCAGCGAGGCATCGCCGTTAAGCTGGCCCAAACTGTTCTGCATCGCGGTGACATCCGGGAACAGCTGACGCAAACGCAGCTTACGCGCATGCAAATCGGCGCGTCCGCGCATCGGGCTGCGATCGCCCTCCAGATGAATGGTGGAGGTGATGCTGCCGCCGGCCATCCCGAAGCGCAGCGGATCGAGCAGCAGGTCGCCGTTTTTCAATTGCAGATGGGTATAGAGATCGCTGAGCGGTAGCTTGCTGCTGTGTTCGATGCGTTTGCCGCTGAACTTCACATCCGCATCCATCACGTCCCAGCTCTTGGTATCAAACTTGTCATGCGGCAGAACGCGATCGGCGGGCTGCGTTGAGGCATCGCCGCGTTGCGCTTTGGCCTGCTGCGTTTTCTCGCTGCCTTTACCGGAGTTGACGCCAATCAGCGGCCCCAAATCTTCCATCCGCAATTGGTTTGAGGTCAGTTCACCGGTCAATGTTGGGCGCGGTTTGGCCTGGCGATAAACGAGCGAACCGTGAATATCGCTGTCGCCGATGTGGCCGTTAAACTTCTCGTAGCGGAACAGCGGCCCTTTCTCCTCGTTGAAACGCGCAATCAAATGACCGTCGGTTTCATAAGGTGGCGTATCAGGCAGCAGCACGCCCGTCAGGCCATACAGATTCGCCAGCGTATCGCCCGCGAAGCGCAAACGCACATCCAGCCCGCCGAGATTGAGCGGATCCTGCAAGGTGCCGTCAATACGTACGCGCGTGGTGCCATTACGCACATCCACCTGCAGCGGGAACGGCGTGGTTTTACTGCGCAGCGATAACATGCCGCCAATTTTGCCGTCGCCATCCAGCTTCTGGTTGTTGTAAGTGCCGTTCGCCTGCCAGCCAAAGACAAAATCACCCGCGCCTTTCTGCTGATCGTCACCGCCCGCCACCTGCGCGTACGGCACCGGTTTGCCCAGCGGATTGATGGTCACCGTGACATCGGCTTTGTTAATGGCGTCGCGATAGCGCACTTGTCCCTGATCGAACAGGATGTTGTCGAGGCGGAAGGACCAGGCAGAAGGCGCGGCATTAGCATCGCTGTTCTGGCTGCTGGCGAGATCAAAGGTCCAGTTATTCTTTTTATCAGCGGTTTGCACCAGCCGCGCATCCGGCTTTTGCATCTTGATCCACGGCAGGTAGATCTGCTGATGCAGCAGCGCCAGCGGCGCAATCGTCGCTTCAACGCGCTGCAGATGCACCATGGTGACATCAGGAATGGATGGCGGATTGCCGAGCATCACATCGTCGGCATGCACCTGCGGCCACGGCACCCAGCTGCGCCAGCCTGGTTCTTCGCGGTTGCGAACCCAGGCCACGCCGAGATCGCCGCGAATCGCGAAAGGTCGGTTCAGTTCGGCTGAAACTTTTTGATTAATCGTAGGTTTCAGGCGGTTCCAGTCAAAGGTGGCGATGAGCACCACAATCACTACAACCAATAACAAAAAAATCCCGAACACCCAGCTCAGGATCTTTCGAGTACGTGACATATTGCTTCCTCCTTGCCCTTCCACGTCTGACTAAGGATAGTCGAGACGTCGCGGAACGGGATCAGGGAAGCTCAAGTGCCATGCGTTCCAGCTCGCTAAACGGCACCGGACGCGAGAAGAAGTAGCCCTGCGCCGCCATGGCTGGCGAGCTGCGAACCTGTTGCCACTCCTCTTCCGTTTCCACGCCTTCGACGATGACTCCGTTGCAATAACGGTTAATCAACGCCAGCAGCATCGAGAACATTGAGCGGCCTTCATCGCTGGCGCGCAGCAGCATAA
>NZ_DAMBSA010000067.1:0-6709 GCF_032054795.1 Pantoea sp. CTOTU49201 | reverse complement strand
GCATAAATAGCTCGCGCGAGAGTTTAATGTAGTCGTAACGCAGTTCGGTCAGCGCCGAGAAGTTCGCCATGCCGGAGCCAAAATCATCCAGCCACAGCGGCCCGAGTTCCGGCATCTTCGCTACCATCTCTTCCTGCGGCAGCGCATGATGTTCCGTCAGTTCGAAGCGCACCCACGGCAGCTGCGCGATCAGCGTGCGAATCGACTCATGCTGCTCAATCTCCATCAACGTTGGACCGTCGATATTCACCGACGCCACCAGCTGACGCTGATTGAAAAACGGTGACCATGTTATCAGCAGCTCGAGTTGTTCCTGGACGACACCGAGCCGCTGCGCGATAGTCAGTGCTTCAAAGTAGTCTTCGGGCGACAGCCTTTTTTCTGGCGCGGAGGGATGAGTCACCGCCGTCAGTAATTCAATGGCCAGCAAGCGGCCGGAAACCTGATAAATCGGCTGGAAAGTATAGAATCGTTGGCACTGCTGCCAGAAGAGACGCGTTTCCTGTTGTTGCTCCAGTTCATTTGAAACAGGCAGCCGATGACTCAAATTCTTCATCACCATGGTTTTTTCCTGGTTGGTGTTGAGTGCCTGCAAATAGCATCTCAGCGGCAAGTATCGGCGATCGCCGGGATAACTTTATCAATCTCGTTAGTCCCATGAAGAGTTGAGTGTAACAGCGTGCGTCGCGCTTAATCGGCAAAACAAAACGCGCTTTGGCCGTTAAATCGCCGTAGCGCCGGCGGTTTACTGCCTTAAGTTAAATCAAAACATCGTTTTAAAAACCATTGACGACTGCCATACCAGACGCGAGACTAAGGCAGAATTCACTATAGGCCGAAGACCATGACGCAGAAGAAAATCGCCATTATTGGCGAATGCATGATTGAGCTGTCCGAGAAAGGTGAGAACATCAAACGCGGTTTTGGCGGTGATACGCTGAACACGGCGGTTTATCTGGCGCGCCAGTCAGATAACCAGCAGCTGCGTGTCGATTATGTCACCGCACTCGGCACCGACAGCTTCAGTGACCAGATGATCGCCGCCTGGCAGCAGGAAAAGGTCGAGACCGCGCTGATTCAGCGCCTCGACAATAAAATGCCAGGCCTGTACTTCATCGAAACCGACGAATACGGCGAGCGCACTTTCTGGTATTGGCGCAACGACGCCGCCGCCCGTTTCTGGCTGGATAGCGCGCAAGCGGAACAGATTTGCCAGCAGCTGGCGCACTACGATTATCTCTATTTGAGCGGCATCAGTCTGGCGATTCTGCCAGCGGCCAGTCGCGACAAATTAATGGCGCTGCTCAGCGCCTGTCGTCAGAACGGCGGCAAGGTGATTTTCGACAACAACTATCGTCCGCGTTTATGGGCCGATAAAGCCAGCGCCCAGCAGGCGTATGCCGAGATGCTGCGCCATACCGACATGGCATTCCTGACGCTCGACGACGAAGATTTGCTGTGGGGCGAGCAGCCGCTGGATGCGGTGATTGCCCGCACACGCGCCGCTGGCGTACAGGAGATTGCCATCAAACGCGGTGCAGATTCCTGTCTGATTGCCGTTGGCGATGAGCCGCTGCGCGACGTCGCCGCCATCAAGCTGGCGAAAGAGAAAGTGATAGATACCACCGCAGCAGGCGACTCCTTCAGCGCCGGTTATCTGGCGGTGCGTTTAGCCGGTGGCAGCGCCGAAGATGCTGCCGCACGCGGCCATCTCACCGCCAGCACGGTGATCCAGCATCGCGGCGCGATTATTCCGCTAAGCGCAATGCCGCGTTAATCCTGCTGCACATTTGTAGGGTCGCCATTTATGGCGACCAAACCCATAAACACCGCTAACAAACCCACCCGCAAAGTTTGCCTTAACGCAGCATTTTTCCCTGCCAATTTCCGCTAATCACCTGACTCATCCACTTCTGTAACAAAACCCGCACTGCTTCTTCAATCATGCTAATCAGATCGATTTAAATTCAATGCGTTATGGCACGAAATCTGGCCGCCAGGCATAGTCCGAAACTGGCTAAATCGGCGGTTTTCGGCTGGACGCCAGCTGTAAAAGAGACCATGTTTTAATCAATAACAGCAGGACGCTGTTACTCCGGCCGCGAAAAAAATAACGACAACA
Organism: Pantoea sp. CTOTU49201; assembly: GCF_032054795.1. NCBI lineage: Bacteria > Pseudomonadati > Pseudomonadota > Gammaproteobacteria > Enterobacterales > Erwiniaceae > Pantoea > Pantoea sp. CTOTU49201. The sequence continues at coordinate 4,587 of NZ_DAMBSA010000067.1, read as the reverse complement.
TGACTCGCTCAGGACTGACTTATGCACACAGAAATCATCAATATCTGGCCACACGGTGATGCGCCGGGCGCGAGCGATTCGCGCGCTCAGCCGCAGATCGTCGATCTCGCCAAAGAGTACGAACCTTATGACCGCGCCGCCACCGGCGTGCGCTGCCCGGAGATTGCCATCTGGCATCCGGAAACCTCGAACGGCATCACGCTGCTGGTGGCGCCGGGCGGCGGTTATCAGCGGGTTTTGATCGACCGTGAAGGCAGCGCGCTCGCCACCTTCTTCACGTCAATGGGCTACACGCTGGCGGTGATGACCTATCGCCTGCCGTATGACGGTCACCATGAAGGTCCAGACGCGCCGCTGGCTGATGCGCAGCGTGCGGTGCGCGTGCTGCGTGAACGCGCGCAGCGCGGGTTGAATGGCAAATATATCGTAATGATGGGCTTTTCGGCGGGCGGACACGTTGCCGCCAGCCTCGGCACGCGCTTTGGCGAGAAACTCTATCCGGTGCAGGATCAGGCCGACAGCTTCACGCCGCGCCCGGATGCGATGGTGCTGCTCTATCCGGTGATCAGTATGCGTGAAGGTCTGGCGCATGAAGGTGCGCGCACCCGCTTGCTCGGCGCATGGCCGGATCAAAGAATGATTGATGCGTATTCAATGGAGACGCGCGTGCATGCGCAAACGCCACCGACGCTGCTGATTCACGCCTCCGATGATGAGTCGGTTTCGGTGAACAACAGCATGGTGTTCTTCAGCGCGCTACGTGAGCACAAAGTGCCGGTGGAGATTCACTTCTACCAAAAAGGCGGCCACGGATTTGGTATCCGTGGCGTGGCAGATTTACCTTTGGCAAGCTGGCCGATGCTCGTCACCGAATGGCTCAGAGCGAAGACCTGATCATCAGGATGATGGCGCGGTCTGTTCCGCCGCGCCTGCACTGCTATCCGGCTTCACGTCTTCCGGGCTAGCCGGAGCCGCTGGCGGTACCGGTAGCTTCATCACTTTATCCCAGCCTTCCTGCAGCATCTTCACGTTGGTCTCAGCTTCACCCTGCGGCTGAATCAGCACCATGGTCAGCTCCTGCGACAACTGCTGGCGCAGCTCCTGATTCAACTGGTCACGCGTCATCTCGCCGAGGAACGTCTGACGCAGCTTTTGATACTGCTCAGGCGCAATGTCCACGACCGAATTTTGCTGCGAGCGCAGACGCTGGCCCATCAGAATATCAGTATCGGTGCGAGCGTAAGTGGCAAACAGCTTGTTGAGCTCCAGCAGCTTCTGCGCCATCAGCGCATCAAACTCCTCCTGCGGTAACCCTTTGTCGCGCACCGCCGCCAGCTCTTTCGCCACCTGATTCATATTCTGCGGCAAAGAGGCGTTCGGGCTGTCCATGTTGATCGAGCACTGCGCGCGCTGATAGAGCACACGGCAATCGAAACCAACCTGCACGCTTTGCGCTTTGCTGTCAGCCAGCGCGCGCTGCACATGCCAGAACAGCGCTTCACGCGCTAAATCGCTCTGCCAGTAGCGCTGCAAATTCTGCGAATCGCGAATCGGCTGCCATGCGGTGTCCCACACCAGCGACAGGCGATCCTGACTCATGCCGCCATTCACCAGATTCACCGGCTGATGCGGTAGCGGAGACAGCGTTGGCAGCGCGGCAGGCGCTACGCGCTTGCCTTTCAGCGGCGCGAAGGCTTTGTTGATCTGCTCCGCCATACTGCGGCTATCGACATTTCCCACCACGTACAGCGTCATGCCATCGGGCGTGTACCACTGCTGATAGAAGCTGTTGAGCTGGGCGATATCCACCGGCGCGCGCGGTTGCTCGCCCGGATCGTGCGCCAGCATCGCCGAGCCTTTCAGGCGATAGCGCCACCACACATCCTGTGTATTGGCGGGCCAGGTGGCAATCGGATCGGTCGCCGTTAACGCGGTAGCCACCACCTGCTCATTAATCGTCATTTTCCCGGCGGTCGCCGCCAGCCAGCTGAGCGCTTCTTTCAGCAGATCAGGGCGGTTATTCGGCAAGCTCAGGTTGTATTGGGTGTAATCGTACGACGAAATGGCGGGCGGCAGCGGACGTTGCGGATCCATGGCTTGCTGCCACAGCGCACGTTGCTGATTGGTGTCCAGCGTGGCGTTATGCACCATCGCTAAACGCGGTAAAAGATGGCTGTAGCCCGTTTGTTGCGCACTCTCCACCAGCGAACCGGTGTTAACAATCAGGCGCAGTTCAATACGATCGCTTGGACGTTGTGGTGTGGTCAGCAGCTGCCAGCTAAAACCATTGTCCAGTTTGCCTTCCTGCCAGGCGGGATCGGGTTGGAGCGTCTCGGCGTGCACGCCAAAACCGGACGCTGCCAGTAGCAATCCGCCAACCAAAAGCCGAATTCTGGTGCCCTGCATGTGAACCCCTACTCAAACAGATCAACGCTCGTTAGCGCGGCATGTTCGGCCACATCTGGGGTGACCGGTGCGGCATTTTGCCGCCACGTTTATTTAATAACAGACTCTTTGACCACGAGAAGGTCAGGATGTCGCGCAACGAGGCAAAAAATCGGGAAAAAAATCAATGGGGTTTATTATGCAAATGCCCGCTGTCAGGGCAAGCGACAGCGGGCATTTCTCGGCAAATTAACGCAAATAGCAGGTTATGCGGCGGTTTCTGGTGCGTTATTCACCTTTTTCCCTGAAGAAAGCGTCGCATTCAGTTGTTTCTCATCCAGTTGTCCGACCCACTTTGCCACCACGATGGTCGCTACGCCATTACCCACCAGATTGGTCAGCGCGCGCGCTTCGGACATAAAGCGGTCGATACCGAGAATCAGCGCCAGACCAGCCACCGGTAAATGTCCCACCGCTGACAAGGTGGCCGCCAGCACGATAAAGCCACTGCCGGTTACACCCGCTGCGCCTTTTGAGGAGAGCAGCAGCACCACTAACAGCGTGATTTGGTGGAACACATCCATATGCGCGTTGGTCGCCTGCGCGATAAACACCGCCGCCATGGTGAGGTAAATCGAGGTGCCATCCAGGTTGAAGGAGTAGCCGGTTGGAATCACCAGCCCCACCACCGATTTCTTACAGCCCAGCTTCTCCATCTTATCCAGCATGCGCGGCAGCGCCGATTCAGATGAGGAAGTACCGAGCACAATCAGCAGCTCTTCTTTGATGTAGGCGACAAATTTAAAGATGTTGAAGCCGGCGAAGCGCGCAATCAGCCCCAGCACTACCACCACGAACAGCACGCAGGTGATATAGAAGCAGATGATCAGCTGACCCAGCTGCACCAGCGAGCCGACGCCATATTTACCGATGGTAAAGGCCATTGCCCCGAAGGCACCGATTGGCGCGAGACGCATAATCATGTTGATCACGCCGAAGATCACTTTCGAGAAGCTCTCAATGACGTTGAACATCACCGTGCCAGCGCTGCCGAGGCGATGCAGAGCGAAGCCGAACAGAATAGCGAACAGCAGCACTTGCAGAATGTTGCCGCTGGCGAAGGCACCAATCACGCTATTCGGGATCACATCCAGCAGGAAGGCGACCACACCTTGCTGCTCCGCCTGCTGCGCGTAAACCGCGACCGCTTTGGCATCCAGTGTGGCCGGATCAACGTTCATGCCCGCGCCTGGCTGCACCACGTTAACCACCACCAAACCGATGATCAGCGCGATGGTGCTGACAACTTCAAAGTACAGCAGCGCAACGGCGCCCGTACGTCCAACGGCTTTCATGCTCTCCATGCCGGCAATACCGGTCACCACCGTACAGAAAATCACGGGGGCGATGATCATCTTGATCAACTTAACGAAACCATCGCCAAGCGGCTTCATTTGCGCGCCTAACTCAGGATAGAAGTGGCCCAACAGGACGCCGATGCCGATGGCAACCAGTACCTGAAAATAGAGGCTTTTTAAGATTTTCATAACAGGTGTCCAGTAAGACGGTTCGCACCGCCATTGTTGTGGAGAACGCATGCGGCAAGCCGCCAGAAGCGTAAAACCTTACCGATGGCGAGGAAAATAACACCCTGTTAACAAGATTAATATCCCCTACTATTCCTTACAAAAGTTACAAAACTCTAACTATGAACTGAAACGCTTCAGCACAGCGCTTCGCTACAATTTTGTAAGGAAAATCAATAACCAAGGTGATTATTCAGGGAGTTGCGAGCTATTGAGCCAGCGTTGATTAAAGACGTGGAGCGGCAGCGCTTCAGCGTATAAGTAGCCTTGCCCTATAGTAATTCCGCGCGCCAGCAGCCAGTCGCGCTGCTCGGCGGTTTCCACACCTTCGGCGATGACGTCGAGGTGAATGATGTCGGCAATCGCCGCCACGATGCGCACCATGGTGTCGTCATCTGGCAGCGCGGCGACAAAGCTGCGATCCATTTTCAGCTTATTCACCGGCAGCGCTTTGAACTGATGCAGATAGTTGAGGTTGGAGTAGCCCATTCCGAAATCATCGAGCGCTACCGCCACGCCGGTTTGCTGCAGCAAGCGCAGCAGCGCAATCGCCTGTTCGGCATCGCCAATCTGCGCGGTTTCGGTGATTTCCAATACGAAGTTGCCCGGTGCGATG
>NZ_DAMBSA010000066.1:11385-15745 GCF_032054795.1 Pantoea sp. CTOTU49201 | reverse complement strand
ACGTTTTAACGTTTCTGTGGGTCAAATCTACTCGTTTACCCCGTCTCGTACCGGTGTAAACCAGACGAACAAAGAAGATGACACTGGCAGCCTGGTTTGGGCCGGTGACACTTACTGGAAAATCAGCGATCGCTGGGGGGCGCGTGGCGGTCTGCAGTATGACACCCGCCTTGATAACGTCGCGCAAGGTAATGCCGTGCTTGAGTATCGTCAGGATGCCGATCGTATGGTGCAGCTGAGCTATCGCTACAGCAGCCCGGAATACGTGGCGCAGGCGCTGAATAACTCTAACCTGGTGACTGACCCGATCTACAAAAACGGGATTTCACAGGTTGGCGCCACTGCCAGCTGGCCGATTGTGGATGCCTGGTCACTGGTGGGCGGTTATTACTACGATACCCGCAACAGTCGTCCGGCTGAACAGCTGGTCGGCCTGCAGTACAGCTCGTGCTGCTATGCCATTCGTCTGGGTTACGAACGCAAGATCAACGGTTGGGAAAACAACGACAGTAAGTATGACAACCAAATCTCATTCAACATTGAGCTGCGTGGTCTGAGTTCCAACTATGGCTTAGGCACTAATGAAATGCTGCGTCAGGGCATCATTCCTTACCAGCGCGCTTTCTGATGTTGTGATGTTTGACAGGCTCTCCCGCAGTGCGGAAACAACAATGGATAAAGTATGAAGAACTGGAGAATGCTGATTCTTGGTGTAGCGATTACCGCTAACACTGCGTTCGCAGCCCCACAAGTGGTTGATAAAGTTGCCGCAGTCGTGAACAACGGCGTGGTACTGGAAAGTGACGTTGATAACATGATGCGCACCGTGAAATCACAGGCGCAGCAGGCAAACCAGCAACTCCCGGATGACAAAACTTTGCGTCATCAAATCCTTGAACGCCAGGTCATGGATGCCATCATTCTGCAAATGGGTGAAAGAGCGGGCGTGCAGATTAACGATCAGCAACTGGATCAGGCGATTCAGAACATTGCCGCACAAAACCGCATGAGCCTCGACCAGCTGCGTAGCCGTTTGGCCTACGACGGCATGAACTACAACGTCTACCGTGCGCAAATCCGTAAAGAGATGACGATTGCCGAAGTGCGTAACAACGAAGTGCGTCGCCGCGTCACTATCTTGCCGCAGGAAGTGGATACGCTGGCTTCGCAGGTTGGTGCGCAGAACTCGCAAGGTACTGAACTGAATATCAGCCAGATTCTGCTGCCGCTGTCAGAAAACCCGACACAGCAGCAGGTTGACGACCAGGAAACGCTGGCTCGCCAACTGGTGGGTCAGCTGAAAGGCGGCGCCGATTTCGGCAAGCTGGCAGTGACTTACTCGGCCGATCCGCAGGCGCTGAAAGGCGGCAACATGGGTTGGGGCAAAATCGAAGAGCTGCCAACGCTGTTCTCGCAGGCGCTGAGCACTGCGAAGAAAGGCGATATCGTCGGTCCAATCCGTTCGGGTGTTGGCTTCCACATCCTGAAGGTGAACGACCTGCGTGGCGAAAGCAAAAACATCTCTGTAACGGAAGTGCATGCACGTCACATTCTGCTGAAGCCGTCACCGATCCTGACTGACGCGCAGGCGCAGGCCAAGATCGAACAGATCGCGGCCGACATTAAAAGTGGCAAAACCACTTTCGCTGCAGCGGCCAAACAGTTCTCAGACGACCCAGGTTCAGCGAACCAGGGCGGCGATCTCGGTTGGGCATCTCCGGAGATTTACGATCCGGCATTCCGCGATGCATTGCTGAAGCTGCAGAAAGGCCAGGTTAGCCAACCGGTTCACTCCTCCTTTGGCTGGCACTTGATTCAATTGCTGGATACGCGTCAGGTTGATAAGACCGATGCCGCGCAGAAAGAGCGCGCCTATCGCATGCTGTTCAACCGTAAATTCGCGGAAGAAGCGCAAACCTGGATGCAGGAACAGCGCGCCAGTGCTTACGTGAAGATTCTGGATAACAATGGTCAGTAATTATCGAGTGGTGATCACGCCCGGCGAACCTGCCGGGATTGGTCCCGACCTCACCGTTCAACTGGCGCAGCAAAACTGGCCGGTTGAATTGGTGGTCTGCGGCGACGGCGAGCTTTTGCGCCGTCGCGCTGCTTTATTGGGTTTGCCGCTGACGCTGCGTGATTATCAACCTGCAGCAGCACAACCGCAGCAGGCCGGAACGCTAACGCTGCTGCAGGTCGATACCGCTCAACCGGTGACCGCCGGTGAACTCAACGTTGCGAACAGCCACTATGTGCTGGAAACGCTGGCGCGCGCCTGTGACGGCTGTCTGAACGGCGAATTTGCCGCGCTGATTACCGGTCCGGTGCACAAAGGCGTGATCAACGATGCCGGCATTCCGTTTACCGGTCATACCGAGTTTTTTGCCGATCGCGCCGGTGGCAATTTAGTGGTAATGATGCTGGCAACGGAAGAGTTGCGCGTAGCATTAGCTACCACGCATCTGCCGCTGAAAGATGTTTCTGCCGCGATTACCCGCGACACGCTGCATGAAGTGATCACCATTTTGCATCGTGATCTGCAGCAGAAGTTTGGTTTACCCAATCCTCATATCTTCGTCTGCGGCCTTAATCCGCATGCTGGCGAAAGCGGCCATATGGGCCGCGAAGAGATTGATACCATCATTCCGGCTCTCAACGAACTGCGCCAGCAAGGCATCCAACTCACCGGACCCTTGCCAGCTGATACGCTGTTCCAGCCGAAATACCTGCAACATGCCGATGCGGTTCTGGCGATGTATCACGACCAGGGCTTACCGGTGCTAAAATTTCAGGGGTTTGGCCGCGCGGTGAATATCACACTTGGCCTGCCCTTTATCCGGACTTCTGTCGATCACGGCACCGCGCTTGAATTAGCCGGTCTCGGCCAGGCAGAACCGGGCAGCTTTATCACGGCGCTTAATCTCGCCATCACTATGATCAAGAGCAGTAATGAATAATCGCGTCCATCAGGGGCATTACGCCCGTAAACGTTTCGGGCAGAACTTCCTGAACGATCAGTACATTATCGATAGCATTGTCTCCGCCATTCACCCGCAAAAAGGTGAAGCTATCGTGGAAATCGGCCCCGGCCTTGGCGCATTAACCGAGCCGGTAGGCGAACGTCTGGATGAGCTGACCGTGGTCGAGCTGGACCGCGACCTTGCCGCGCGTCTGCAAACGCACCCGTTCCTCGGTCCTAAGCTGACCATTTTCCAGCAGGATGCGATGACCTTTGATTTCTCTGCGCTGGCGCAAGAGAAAGGCCAGCCGCTGCGCGTGTTCGGCAACCTGCCGTACAACATCTCGACGCCGCTGATGTTCCACCTTTTCAGCTATACTGGTTCGATTAAAGACATGCACTTCATGCTGCAGAAAGAAGTGGTGAATCGTTTAGTCGCCGGTCCGGGCAGCAAAGCTTACGGTCGTTTGAGCGTGATGGCGCAGTACTATTGCCAGGTCATTCCTGTGCTCGAAGTGCCACCAGAATCGTTCACGCCGGCACCAAAAGTGGAATCGGCTGTGGTGCGTTTAGTGCCGTATATGCAACCGCAGCATCCGGTTAGCGATATTCGTCTGCTGAGCCGCATTACCACTGAAGCCTTTGGTAAACGCCGTAAAACGCTGCGCAACAGCCTGGCTCATATGTTTGCAGCTGGTGCGTTGGATCAATTAGAAATCGATGCCTCGCTGCGTGCAGAGAACGTCTCTGTGGCGCAATATTGCCAACTGGCAAACTGGTTGAGCAAGCATCAGGCTGAAACTCCGGAGAGTTGAGTGCATGAGTGAACTGGCCCGCGTCTGTATCCATGTGCATAGTCAGTATGTGGAGTCGCAATCCTTGCCCGACGAGGATCGTTACGTGTTTGCCTACACCATCACCATTCGCAATTTGGGGCGCAGCAACTTACAGCTGCGCAGCCGCTATTGGCTGATCACCAACGGCAACGGTCGCGAGACCGAAGTGCAAGGTGAAGGCGTGGTCGGCGAGCAGCCGCACATTGCTGCCGGCGGCGAGTATCAGTACACCAGCGGCGCGATTCTGGAAACGCCGATGGGCACCATGCAAGGTCACTATGTGATGGTCGATGATGCGGGCGAAGAGTTCCACGTCGAGATTCCGGTGTTCCGACTCGCGGTGCAAACCCACATTCACTAATCCTCCTCCGCCCGGCCCGTCCGGGCGGCGCGTTTTAATCGGACTGACAATGAGTACATACCTGATTGGCGATGTTCATGGCTGTTATGACGAGCTTCGTGCGCTATTAGCGCAGGTTGATTTCGATCCGCAGCAGGACACCTTATGGCTTACCGGCGATTTGGTGGCGCGCGGCCCCGGCTCGCTCGATGTGCTGCGCTATGT
>NZ_DAMBSA010000066.1:5735-11285 GCF_032054795.1 Pantoea sp. CTOTU49201 | reverse complement strand
TTACCGGCGATTTGGTGGCGCGCGGCCCCGGCTCGCTCGATGTGCTGCGCTATGTGAAATCGCTGGGTGATTGCGTGCGCCTGGTGCTGGGTAATCACGACCTGCATTTGCTGGCGGTGTTTGCCGGCATCAGCCGCAATAAGCCGAAAGATCGCCTGACGCCGCTACTGGAAGCCGATGATGCCGACGAGTTGATCAACTGGTTACGTCGTCAGCCGCTGTTGCAGGTGGATGAAGAGAAGAAACTGTTGATGGCGCATGCGGGCATTACGCCGCAGTGGGATCTGGAGACAGCGCAACTGTGCGCACGTGAAGTGGAAGCGGTGCTCTCCAGCGATAGCTATCCGCTGTTCCTGGATGCGATGTACGGCGACATGCCAAACAACTGGACGCCGGAGCTGAGCGGCCTGGCGCGACTGCGCTTTAGCACCAATGCGCTGACGCGCATGCGCTTCTGCTTCCCGAATGGCCAGCTGGATATGATCTGCAAAGAGTCGCCAGAATCGGCCCCGCCACCGCTTAAGCCGTGGTTTAACGTGCCGGGCAAAATCGACAGCGACTATACGCAGATCTTTGGTCACTGGGCATCGCTGGAAGGGAAAGGCACACCGAAACATGTGATTGGGCTGGATACCGGCTGCTGCTGGGGCGGAACATTGACGCTGCTGCATTGGGAAACCAAGCAGTATTACGTGCAGGCATCCAACCGCGAACAGGCGATGGCCGAGAGCGCGGTGAGTGCGCATCCGCCGTTAAGCGATACGCCGTAAATAAAAAACCCCGCTGAAGCGGGGTTTTTTATTGGTCGCGGTAAATAGCAACCCTACGTGCGGCGATCGAGGATCTCGAAGCAGTAGCTGTGCGAGTTCTGCTCATCGGCATCGTGGAATTCGCTGAAGGTTGACTGCCACTCGTCCGGCTCGTAATCCGGGAATTGCGTGTCCCCTTCCACTTCCGCATCGATATGGGTCAGGTAAAGACGATCCGCGCGATCCAGCATCTGCTCGTAAACGCGTCCACCACCAATCACCATCATCTCTTCAACATCACCTGCCGCTTTTACCGCCTCTTCCAGCGATGAAACCCAGGTAACGCCTTCGTGGTTGCCCGGTTGGCTGCTGACCACAATATTCAAGCGTCCAGGAAGCGGACGACCAATCGATTCAAAGGTCAGACGACCCATAATCACCGGCTTATTCAAGGTATTACGTTTGAACCACGCCAAATCTGCTGGCAGGTTCCATGGCATGGCGTTTTCCATACCAATAATGCGATCCGCTGCCAGTGCCGCGATCAGACTAATCATGTTAAAAGACCTACTGGAAAAAATTGGCGCCATCATACGTAAAGGCGAAACTTTCGTCGATAGGCCGACCCCGCTATTTGCGTAAAGCTCCGATGCCACCGCACTTTTGTTATTGGACAGAGTTTTACACCGACTTTCCCAGCAATAGCGGGGTTAGGAGCCAGAAATTGCTGACGAGACGGCACAACTCCGCGAGAAACGTCGCATTATTGGTATCGCAGTGTAAAGAAAAGCGCACTCTGTGCGACAAAGAAAAACGGCTCCCGCAGGAGCCGTTGAAACGCTTTAGAAATCGTAGCGCAGACGCACCAGATTCACGTTGCCTAGTGACTTGTCGGTGCTGGAGGTGATGACATATTCGTAGTCGACACGGAAGCCGTAATCCAGCTGCGCACTCACGCCAACGCCGTTATCGATACGTTTGTAGTCACGTCCGTTGACGAACTCCAGACGGTCGCCCATGAAGTAAGGCTGGATAGATTTCACCGCATACTGACCGATTGGGAATTTGTAGCCAGCAAAGTATTCGATGCCCCACGCGTCATCCGCGAAGTAGTTGTTAACGGTATTGCGTTTGGTTGGTGAGAAGTTCTCATACCAACCGGCACCGGCTGACAGCGTCCAGTTATCCGGTGTCCAGCTGAGCGCGGTGCCGTAGATATTCTGGTCATAGCGTTTGCTGTCGCCATTGTTTGGATTGCGGATATCCGCGCGGGTGTAGTTCCACGCGGTGCCCCATGCCAGATCTTTGGTGATGTGGTAGTTCACGCCCAGCGAACCGCCGCCTTTACGCTTATAGCGCAGGCCGTTGCCTGGCAGAAACTCGTTATCTTCAAACAGGTAAGACGCATACACATCCGCATCGCCAAAGGTGTTTTTGTACTTCAGCATTTTGCGCGAACGGTAAGAGCCGTCGTAGTCGCCATTGATACCGTTGCCCGGCGCCTGGGCCAGCATGTCGTAATCCCAGATATCGGTTTTCGCACCTACGACATCGTAGTAAACGCTGTTCTGCTGACCAAAGTAGAGTTCACCCAGGGTGGCGCTTTTGAAGCCGGTATAGAGTTGGCGACGTGAGGTGTTGTTCGCACCATCCGCATGATGATTGTCCCAACCCCACCAGGCTGGGAAGTTAACGCCCAGCTCGTAGTAACCCACCCAACTTACGTCGTCGAACAGGTAATAATTGGCGGTGAAACGGAAACGTGATCCACCGTCATAGCCATTACGTTTGTACGACTTGTCGTTGACGCCATTCTGATGCAGGTACTGCGGACGAATACTGCCGCCCACTTTGAAGTCGAGACGGCTTAGCGGATCGCCCGCCTGTGGATCCTGCTTGAGTAAAGTAATTTCCGCCTGGCTGGCGAGTGGCGCCGCTGCGAGTAACGCAGCAATAGCGCTGAGAGTGAAAGCACGCATTTGCATTTTTTATATCCCAGTTAAGGTGAGCGCTCTATTGATGAGCGAGCGAAATAGTACGGTGCGCTCACTGGGATCTTATTTATAAATTTGTGCGGATATTCCGAGGTGTAAGCCTTTCCGCATCAACTGATAAAACATATGTCAAATCAATAGGATTTTTACAGATAAGGATATTCGGCTGTGGGTAAAAGGCTAAAAAAAACGGCTCCCGCAGGAGCCGCTTTATGACGACCAAACCAATGATTATTTAATCTGAGCGTGCATTTCCTGCACCGAAATTACTTGCTCAGTCGGATCCGCGTTCAGCGCCATCGCCGTGGCAAAGCCGCCGTTCAGCGTGGTGTCGTAATGCACTTTGTACTGCAGAGCGCTACGACGAATCAGCTTGGAGTCTTCAATTGCCTGACGTCCCGCCGTGGTGTTGACGATGTAGGTATATTCGCCGTTCTTCAGACGATCCTGAATGTGCGGACGACCTTCATGCACCTTGTTCACCAGACGTGGATTGATGCCCGCTTCGCCCAGCACCACTGCGGTACCGTGTGTTGCATCCAGCTCGAAACCAAACTTCTGCAGTTTTGCCGCCAGGTCGACGATACGTTTCTTATCGCCTTCACGCACTGACAGCAACGCGCGACCGGTTTTCTTCATGTTGCTCTGCGCACCCAGCATCGCTTTGGCGAAGGCTTCAGCGAAGGTGCGACCGACGCCCATCACTTCACCGGTTGAGCGCATTTCTGGGCCGAGGATTGGGTCAACGCCTGGGAACTTGTTGAACGGCAGCACCACTTCTTTCACCGAATAATACGGTGGAATCACTTCTTTGGTGACGCCCTGCTCAGCCAGCGTTTTACCGGCCATCACGCGCGCGGCAACCTTCGCCAGCGCCACGCCAGTGGCTTTCGACACGAACGGCACGGTACGCGCGGCGCGTGGGTTCACCTCAATCAGGTAAACCTCATTGTCCTTCACCGCGAACTGCACGTTCATCAGGCCACGTACGTTCAGCTCGAAGGCCAGTTTTTCCACCTGCTGACGCATCACGTTCTGGATTTCAGTGCTCAGCGTGTAGGCCGGCAGTGAACATGCGGAGTCACCGGAGTGCACGCCCGCCTGCTCGATGTGCTCCATAATGCCGCCAATCAGCACGCGTTCGCCGTCGCAAATCGCATCGACATCCACTTCAACCGCATCATCGAGGAAGCGATCCAGCAACACTGGCGCATCGTTAGAGACCGATACCGCCGTCTGGAAGTAACGCTTCAGGTCGATTTCGTCGTAAACGATTTCCATCGCGCGGCCGCCCAGCACATAAGAAGGACGCACCACCAGCGGATAACCGATACCGGCGGCTTTCTCAACGGCCTGCTCCAGCGTAGCAACGGTGGCGTTAGCCGGTTGCTTCAGGCTCAGGCGATCAACCGCCTGCTGGAAACGCTCGCGGTCTTCTGCACGGTCAATCGAGTCCGGGCTGGTACCAATCACCGGAACGCCAGCCGCTTCCAGCGCGCGTGCCAGTTTCAACGGCGTCTGGCCGCCGTACTGTACGATGACGCCTTTCGGCTTCTCGATACGCACGATTTCCAGCACGTCTTCCAGCGTGACCGGCTCGAAGTAGAGGCGGTCCGCGGTATCGTAGTCGGTTGATACGGTTTCCGGGTTACAGTTGACCATGATGGTCTCGTAACCGTCTTCACGCAGCGCCAGCGCCGCATGCACGCAGCAGTAATCGAACTCGATGCCCTGGCCGATACGGTTTGGACCGCCGCCGAGAATCATGATTTTTTCACGATCCTGGTTTGGATTGGCTTCGCACTCTTCCTCATAGGTTGAGTACATATAAGCGGTGTCGGTGGCGAACTCAGCCGCACAGGTATCAACGCGCTTATAAACCGGATGCAGGTTAAATTGCTGACGCAGCTTACGAATTTCGCCTTCAGAAACGCCCGCCAGCGCGGCCAGACGGACATCAGCAAAGCCTTTACGCTTCAGCGCACGCAGGAATTCCGCGTTCAGCGAGTTCACACCTTCGCGCTCAACCTGCTCTTCCAGACGTACCAGCTCTTCAATCTGCACCAGTAACCAGCGATCGATGTTGGTGAGGTTGAACACGCCATCAACTGACATGCCCGCACGGAACGCATCGGCGATGTACCAGATACGGTCAGAACCGGCATCTTTCAGTTCGCGACGAATGCGCGTTAACGCTTCGGGATCGTCGAGGCTGACTTTCGGATCGAAACCATTAGCACCGACTTCCAGACCGCGCAGCGCTTTCTGCATCGATTCCTGGAACGTACGGCCAATCGCCATCACTTCACCGACTGATTTCATCTGCGTTGTCAGACGATCGTTGGCACCGGCAAACTTCTCGAAGTTGAAGCGAGGAATCTTGGTAACGACATAGTCGATAGAAGGTTCGAACGACGCTGGTGTTAAGCCGCCGGTAATGTCGTTCATCAGCTCATCGAGGGTGAAGCCCACCGCCAGTTTCGCCGCCACTTTGGCAATCGGGAAGCCAGTCGCTTTCGAGGCCAGTGCTGACGAACGCGATACGCGCGGGTTCATTTCGATGACGATCATGCGGCCATCTTTCGGGTTCACCGAGAACTGGACGTTCGAACCGCCAGTTTCGACACCGATTTCACGCAGTACCGCCAGCGAGGCGTTACGCATGATTTGGTATTCTTTATCAGTCAGGGTTTGCGCCGGTGCCACGGTGATGGAGTCACCGGTGTGGATGCCCATCGCATCGAAGTTTTCGATCGAGCAGACGATGATGCAGTTGTCGTTTTTATCGCGCACCACTTCCATCTCAT
>NZ_DAMBSA010000066.1:0-5725 GCF_032054795.1 Pantoea sp. CTOTU49201 | reverse complement strand
CTTCCATCTCGTACTCTTTCCAGCCAATCAGCGACTCATCAATCAGCAGCTCATTGGTTGGCGACAGGTCGAGACCGCGTTCGCAAATCTCTTCGAATTCTTCGCGGTTATAAGCGATACCGCCGCCGGTGCCGCCCATCGTAAAGGAAGGACGGATGATGCACGGGAAGCCAACGACTTCGGTAATCGCCAGTGCTTCTTCCATGGTGTGCGCGATACCGGAACGTGCGGTGCCCAGACCAATGCTTTTCATCGCCACATCAAAGCGACGACGATCTTCGGCTTTATCAATGGCATCGGCAGTCGCACCAATCATGGTGACGCCGAACTCAGCCAGCACGCCCTGACGCTCCAGTTCCAGCGCACAGTTCAGCGCTGTCTGGCCGCCCATGGTTGGCAGTACCGCATCCGGACGCTCTTTTTCGATAATCTTGCGTACCACTTCCCAGTGAATCGGCTCGATGTAGGTCGCATCGGCCATTTCCGGGTCGGTCATAATGGTTGCCGGGTTTGAGTTCACCAGAATGACGCGGTAGCCCTCTTCGCGCAGCGCTTTACACGCCTGCGCACCGGAGTAGTCAAATTCACATGCCTGGCCGATAACGATCGGGCCAGCACCAAGAATCAGGATGGATTTTATGTCTGTACGTTTTGGCATCGTGGGCTCCTGATTACTTCGCGTTAGAACGGTATGCTTCGATCAGTTCGATAAAGTGATCGAACAGTGGCGCCGCATCGTGCGGGCCTGGGCTCGCTTCCGGGTGTCCCTGGAAGCTGAAGGCCGGTTTGTCAGTGCGATGAATGCCCTGCACGGTTTGGTCGAACAGCGACACATGCGTCACGCGCAGATTGGCCGGCAACTGGCTGTCATCCACCGCAAAACCGTGGTTCTGCGCGGTGATCATCACGGTATTGTTGTCGAGATCTTTCACCGGATGGTTGCCGCCGTGGTGGCCGAGTTTCATCTTGATGGTTTTGGCACCGCTCGCCAGCGCTAACAGCTGATGGCCAAGGCAGATACCGAATACCGGAACATCGGTTTTCAGGAACGCCTGAATGGCGTTAATCGCGTAGTCGCACGGTTCCGGGTCGCCGGGACCGTTCGACAGGAAAATACCGTCTGGATTAAGTGCCAGAACCTCTTCCGCCGGGGTTTGCGCCGGTACTACCGTCAGGCGGCAGCCGCGATCCACCAGCATGCGCAGGATGTTGCGCTTAGCGCCGTAATCGTACGCCACCACATGGAACGGCAGCTCTTCCGCCGTTTTCTGTTCCGGCAGGTCACCTTCCAGTGTCCAGCTACCTTGCTGCCACGCGTAGGTTTCAGCGGTGGTCACTTCTTTCGCCAAGTCCATGCCTTTCAAGCCCGGGAACGCCTGCGCTTTCTGCAGCGCCAGTGCGGCATCCGGATTATCGCCCGCAATAATGCAGCCGCTCTGTGCGCCCTTCTCGCGCAGCAAACGGGTCAGTTTGCGCGTGTCGATATCGGCGATGCCAACGATGTTATTGCGCTGCAGGTAAGCTGACAGACTTTCTTCACTGCGGAAGTTGCTGGTAATCAGCGGCAGATCGCGAATAACGAGGCCTTGAGCATGGATTTGGCTGGATTCTTCATCGGCGGCGTTAACGCCAACATTGCCGATATGGGGATAAGTGAGGGTAACGATTTGGCGGGAATAGGAAGGATCAGTGAGGATTTCTTGATAACCGGTCATTGAAGTGTTGAAAACAACTTCTCCCACTGCCGACCCCGTAGCCCCGATGGCCCGACCGTGGAATTGGGTTCCGTCTTCCAGAACCAAGAGCGCTGACTTAATCAAAACATCCTCCAGGGAATAAACAGTCACAATATTTGCATATTAATTCAAAAGCAGTGCCAGAATCAATGCAAAACCCGCCTGAGTACTCGAATTTTGGCAAATTGCGCGCATTCTAATGATCGCCCCGCACCTTGTCTACAATATGTGGTTATTTTTTTGTATATTTCGGGCAACTGAATGTTAAAAACGGTGAAAGGCGACAAAATAGTGAGATAACTCGGAAAAATAATCGGTTGCCTGACGGCAATAATGGCAAAGTGATGCTAACACGCATAAATTTTTGACCAAATGGTCAAAATTAGCCATCACAAGCCTGATAAATGCTCATTAACTGCAACAAATGAACCCTTCGTAGTGAAAAATAATCAAACCGTCCATTTACAGATAAAATAAAGGGCAATGATAACATTGCCCTCGTCAATCAAGGTCTTACCGATTGAAATAACCACATCACGATGGTTCACAACACTCACAACATCGATAAATCCAGCACATCACGCATATCATAAAGGCCAGATTTCTTGTCCTTTAACCAGCTTGCCGCCTTAACTGCACCATTTGCAAAGGTCATACGGCTGGAAGCCTTGTGGGTAATCTCTACACGCTCACCAATATCTGCAAACATCGCGGTATGTTCACCGACGATATCGCCGGCGCGCACGGTAGCAAATCCGATAGTTTGCGCTTTACGCTCACCGGTATGACCTTCACGGGCATATACCGCGTGCTCATCCAGATTCCACCTCATGGCATCGGCAATCGCCTCGCCCATCGCCAGCGCTGTACCTGATGGTGCATCAACTTTATGACGATGATGCGCTTCTACGATTTCAATATCCGCGTAGTCGCCCATTACCTTCGCCGCCTGCTGCAGCAGATTCAGCACCAGATTGACGCCCACGCTGAAATTGGCAGCGAACACGATGCTAATCTCTTCGGCTGCCGCGCGAATCGCCGCTTTGCCGGCTTCATCAAAACCGGTGGTACCGATCACCATCGCTTTGTTGTGCTGGCGGCAAAACGTCAGATACTCCAGCGTGCCTTCCGGACGGGTGAAATCGATCAGGACGTCAAAGTCGTGAACCACCTTTTGCAGATCGTCAGAGACGATTACGCCCGTTTTGCCGATTCCCGCCAGTTCGCCAGCATCAACGCCCAGCAATGACGAACCGCTACGTGCCAGTGCCGCGCCGAGCGCAACACCTTCCGCCTGCTGTACCGCCTGAATCAAATTGCGTCCCATGCGACCCGGCGCACCAACGATAGCAATGCGGATTTCACTCATAATTATTCATTCCTGATACAAATCTATGCATGTAAAGCGTAAACAGGTTAACGGTCAGATAACAGTCACGCCACAATAATAAAGGGATATAAGAATTTTATGCCAGCCGCGAAACATTATCAGTAAAAGCAATCCCGCATGCTGGAAGTGGGATTTCTGGCTGCGACAGGCAAAGAAAAGGCCGAACAATGTCGGCCTGATTTTACTGCGGTGTGAACCGCTTACTGCACATTACGCACATCGACGCGCAACTCTTTAGGTACTTCAAACACGATGTTCTCTTCACGGCCAATCAGCTCAATCGCCGCTTCACCGCCGAGCTCACGCAGACGCTGGATCACCTGCTGCACCAGAATATCTGGAGCAGATGCGCCCGCAGTGACGCCGATGATCTGCTTATCTTTGACCCACTCTTCCTGAATGTCATCAGCCGAATCAATCAGCTTCGCCAGCTTACCGGCACGCTGCGCCAGTTCGGCCAGACGGTTCGAGTTAGAGGAGTTTTTCGATCCTACGACCAGCACCACTTCAGCATCACGCGCTAAGACGCGTACCGCTTCCTGACGGTTGGTGGTGGCGTAGCAGATGTCATCTTTACGTGGACCGATAATCGCCGGGAAGCGCTGACGCAGTGCATCAATCACATCCGAAGTATCATCGACTGACAGCGTGGTCTGCGTCATAAAGCACAGGTTGCTCTCATCTTTGACGTTCAGCTTGAACACATCTTCCGGTGATTCCACCAGATACATTCCGCCGTTGGGATTGCTGTACTGGCCCATGGTACCTTCCACTTCCGGATGTCCCGCGTGGCCAATAAGAATCGCTTCGACACCTTTACGGCTGGCGCGAGCGACTTCCATATGCACTTTTGTCACCAGCGGACAGGTAGCATCAAACAGCATGGTGAGGTTACGCGCTTTGGCTTCGGCGCGAACCGCTTGCGATACGCCGTGTGCGGAGAAGATCAAAATAGCGTTATCCGGCACTTCAGCGATCTCTTCAATAAAGATCGCTCCACGTTCGCGCAAGCTGCTCACCACGTAGCGGTTATGCACCACTTCATGACGCACGTAGATGGGCGCGCCGTACATCTCCAGCGCGCGCTCGACGATGCTGATGGCGCGATCAACGCCTGCGCAGAAACCGCGTGGGTTAGCTAACAGGATTTGCATCGTTGGCCTCCAGCGCCGGATCAATCTCCAGCACTTCAATATCAAACTGAATGCGCTGACCCGCCAGCGGATGGTTGAAGTCTACGGTGATGGAGTCGCCGGAAACTTCACGGATCACGCCCGGCATTTCGCTGCCGCCACGGCCGCTGAACAGCATAATGGCGCCGACTTCCGGTTCGCCCGCGTCGTTAAAATCACGACGCGAGAAGTACTGAACCAGATCCGGGCTGGTGCCGCCGAAGGCATCTTCCGGCTCGAGGGTAAAGGCGTGCTTGTCGCCCACTTTACGCCCCAGAAGCTGCTGTTCCAGCGCGGCTGAAAGGCTGCCATCGCCCAGACAGAACAGCGCAGGTTTGCCGTTGGCGCGCGTGGATTCAGCCGTCGAGCCATCTTCCAGCTTCAGCGTAAAATGCACCAGCAACGCGCTATCGCGCTGAACAGACTCACTCATTTTTTACCCTTTATCTTTTGCCGGTTTGCCGTTCGGGCTGAGAAAACCTTCCAGCACCACCAGCGCCGCGCCGATACAGATGGCACAGTCGGCGATGTTGAAGGTCGCGAAGTGCCAGTCTCCGACATAGAAGTCGATAAAATCGACCACAAAGCCGTGATACGAACGGTCAAACAGGTTACCCAACGCCCCGCCGATAATCAGCGCGTAAGCAATATTGGTTAATTTGTTGCTAGCAGCATTGCGATACATCATCACCAACAGCGCCACGACGATAGCAATGGCGATGCCGGCAAAGAACCAGCGCTGCCAGCCGCCTTTGTCGGCCAGGAAGCTGAACGCCGCGCCATAGTTATGCGCATAGAACAGATTCAGGAACGGCATCAGCGGCTGCGTTTCATGCAGCATCATGTTGTTGATGACCCACATCTTGCTGCCAAAATCGATGGCGATCACCACCAGCACCAGCCAGAGCCAGCGCAAACCGGTCGAACAAATAGCTTTACTCATCAGGCAAATTTCCGCTGCTCGCCGTTACCGGACACGTTAGTGTAGCAACGGCCACATACCGCAGCGTGCTCAGGATTCTGGCCAACGTCAGTAGTGTAATGCCAGCAGCGCGGACATTTCTCGCCTTCTGCTTTGTGCAGCGCGATTTTCAGACCTTTGAACAGTTCGCTCTGCTGCGCTTCATCGCTGGCAGTGGCGTAATCCGCCACGGTTGCGCCTGAAGTTAACAGCACGAAACGCAGCTCATCGCCCAACGCCTGCAGCTTAGCTGCCAGCTCGGCATCCGCATACAATGTAACCGTGGCTTCCAGCGCGCCACCGATGCGTTTATCGCTACGCGCTTGCTCGATGACCTTGTTCACTTCACCGCGCACTTTCAGCAGATCATCCCAATAGGCGTCGTTCAGCGCTTCGTTATCCGCCAGACCAAACAGATCCTGGTACCACTCTTCGGTGAACACGTATTTCGCGCGCTCGCCCGGCA
>NZ_DAMBSA010000065.1:11264-15870 GCF_032054795.1 Pantoea sp. CTOTU49201 | reverse complement strand
AACCAGGTTAAGACTTTACAAAAACTGTTAGATGGGATGCCTTTTCCAATCACCTTACGTGATTTAGATGGACGTTTAACCTACTGTAACCAGCACTATTTAAAACTGGTTAATGCGCCCTATGATGCAATCATTGGGAAAAAACTGACTGACTTACCGCGCAATATTACTATTGAGCAGGCAAGTTACTTCCAGCAAAAAGCCGATGAAATTATTCTTTCAGGTGAACCTTACATTGAAGATCTTACTATTACCTTGATTGATGAAGAGGGTAATGATGAGACGACGTGTACCATCAATATCTGGATGTTGCCCTGGTACGATCACAGCGGGCGGATTGTAGGGGTAGTTGCGGGTTCCTGGGATGTTTCTGAGCGCTCTGTTTTGCTACAACAGCTTTCATAAACTTCCGGTCGTGCTGAAGCCTCTAATCGGGCGAAATCCACTTTCCTCTCGACCATGAGTCATGAAATCCGCACGCCAATGAATGCCATTATCGGCATGCTGGATATGGCGATTAAAAGCGGGCGACAGGGCGAGCATGATTTGCAGGCGCTTGAAGTCGCGCAGGAATCAGCTGAAGGGCTAGTAGGTCTCATCGGCGATATTCTTGATATTTCCCGGATTGAGGAAGGACATTTAGAGTTCAACCCGATGCAAATGAATCTGGGCACATTGATTAACCAGTTGTTGGTTATTTTCAATGGACTGGCGATAGATAAAAACCTTTTCCTCAATAAAAGCCTCCCTGTAGAGACCATTGCGGACGTGATCGGCGATCCGCTGCGCATCAAGCAGATACTGTCCAATCTGCTGGGAAATGCGATTAAATTCACTGACCACGGCGGCGTAACGCTTGAATTGCGTCAGGAAATGGATGTCAACGCGGGTCTGGTGCGATATGTGATTGACGTGATAGATAGTGGTGTCGGCATCGACGAAACCCAACAGAAAGCACTGTTCCAGCCCTTTGCCCAGGCGGATAATCGTCGGGCGGGAACCGGACTGGGTCTCTACATAAGTCGGAATTTGTGTGAATCGATGGGTGGTAGCCTGACGCTCAGTAGTGTGG
Source organism: Pantoea sp. CTOTU49201 (assembly GCF_032054795.1). Taxonomy (NCBI): domain Bacteria; kingdom Pseudomonadati; phylum Pseudomonadota; class Gammaproteobacteria; order Enterobacterales; family Erwiniaceae; genus Pantoea; species Pantoea sp. CTOTU49201. The sequence continues at coordinate 14,798 of NZ_DAMBSA010000065.1, read as the reverse complement.
TGCATCAAGGCACGCGTGTTCGAGCTGAGTTTGCGTTGCCGATCGCGCAGAACAGAGCTGAGCCTCAGAAAGTGGCAGAAACGGTTGTCAGGAAGGGTGAACCACTTAAGGTATTGGTGGTTGATGACAATGCGGCGAACCGTATGCTACTGGCAAAGCAGTTGGCTTGGTTGGGGCATCACGCACATGTTGCTGTCGGTGGATTGGAAGGGTTTGCAATGTGGCAGAAGCACAAATTTGATGTGATTGTTACCGACTGCAATATGCCGCAAATGAACGGCTATCAATTTACTCAGCATATTCGCGAACACGAAGCCTGCACCGGGCAATCGGCAGTATATATCCTTGGTTTTACCGCTAATGCTATGCATGAAATCATTGAGCGATGTCTGGCCGCAGGTATGAATGGATGTCTGTTTAAACCCTGCTCGATTAATAGTCTTGCTGAGGCGTTAAATCGTTTCGATGGCACTGTTACTGAACCTGTTAATTTAAAACCCCTGGCAGAAAATTGAACACTTGTTGGCAAGGACGATTGAGAAATAGCAATATTAATGAGAGCGGAACAGGCATTTCCCTGGTCATTGAATTTGGCGAATGCCGCCGCTCAGTTAATTAAAAACCATGACGTCTCGCGATATCAACGACGTCACGCACGTCATTGGTGTGAAACTTATCCATGATATTACGCTTATAAGTGCTGATGGTTTTGTTACTGAGGCGCAACTCATCGGCAATCTCCTTATTGGTTTTACCTGCCCCAATTTCACGTAGTACCTGCATCTCTCTGCCGGTCAGACTGCGCAAAGATGATAACGCTTGTACAGAAACACCATCCTGAGGCGATACCGGTTGTATATCCATTAACAGTGGACGATCATGTTTCGTCAGGTGAAGAATGCTATAGAGTGCTTCTAGTGGCTGGCTCTTGCTGAGATAAGCCATCCAGTTGAGCTGATATCCGCGTAGAATGTGATAAACACTCTCAGAGCCGGCATAAATGACAATATTCAAATCATTTAACATTTTCTTTAACGCACATAGCCGGGAAATATACTCTTCCTTCATCGAAGCAGGATCGAGGATAATAAAGTCTGGCTTTAATAATATGATGTACCGGAACAACTCATCAGGATGAGTGGTGCTTCCAATAATGTTAAATCCTTGCTGTGATAAAAAATAATTCAGCCCAGTGATTACTAGCGGGTTGTTATCATAAATAACGATTTTTTTCATCGTTGGTTTCTCCTTGTGTTGATTCTCTAATACTCCATCACATTTAAAATAAAATAAATACAAGACCCATCCTTGTGGATCGAATTTAATTTTGTGATTTAAGGTTTTTTACTCTGGCACACTCAATATTTCGAGACTGACTTGATCTAAAATAAGATAAACACGATCCGCCAGGTCTTTTATATCATCGATTTTTGCGTGTGTTTCACAGGCTAATTCCAGATCCTTACAAGCATTATATAAATCGGTTGCCTCTAGCAAAGACGCAGCACCACGTAGTCGATGTGCAAGATGGCCACAAGCGATGACATCACCGTCGCTAAGAGCCTGGCGTAATTTTTCTTCATCCTGCTTATTTAGCTCAATTATTTCCAAATGAAGCGCGTGATTTTTCTCCGCCGCAACCGGAGCATTTTTTTTCACTGGATTCAAATCAGGAAAGTATCGTTGCATTACAGTCTGCAACGCTACCGGTGAAAGGGGTTTAACCAAGCATTCATTCATCCCAGCAGCCAGACAGCGTGTTGCCGTTTCAAAACCGGTCATCGCTGTCAGGCCGAAAATAGGCATGGAGGAAAGCTCGCGCTGGGCTTCTTCCTCACGAATCATTCTGGTCAGACTGAAACCATCGATAATCGGCATGGTGCAGTCGGTAATCATCAGATCGAAAGTTGAACTTTGTTCCTGCCATAATCGCAGCGCCTGTTCCCCATCATTGGCCTGTACGGTGTGGTGTCCCCAACCTTCTAGCTGTTGTTGTAGCGCCCGGCGTCCTGGAGGATAGTCGTCAACAATTAGTATGTTGAGTTCGCTGCTAGCAAGAACCTGTTTTACTGGCGTGTTTTCTGCAGAAGGCTGCGCACTGAAATGGAGGCAGATCGTCGTACCCTCTTCAGGGTCGCTCTCAATAGTTAGCTCGGCACCATTGGCAATAGCCATTTGCTGGCAAGCGGACAAGCTGATCCCTGTTTCCTGCCAGATGCCACTCGCAGTGTCAGCCATTTCATTTACAAGAATCTTTTCGTCGATTACGCCACTGTTTGCGACTTCAATCACCAAAGGGAACCGTGGGTCGTCACCTTCCTGGCGTCCCTGATACAGCGCTACCGAAATGGCTTTCCCACTACTGTGCTTAATTGCATTACGCAGCAGACTGGAAAAAATGCGAATTATCAGCAGTGAATCAGTATCAAAACGCGGTGTGTTCAGCGCCGTTTCGATATCGAGCGTCATTCCTTTCTCTTCAAGCTGCTGGCGATAAAGTGCAACGGTGCTCTCTATTAATTGTGGTAGATGGACACTACGAACTGTGCCTCGCAGGGCAAGATTGTCAGCGCGGAAAATATCGAAGACATCACCAATCAGGGAAAGCAAATTGCAGGCAGATTCCCAAATCAAAGGCATATTTTCGCTGGTTTGGTCGCTCTCTTGTTGGCTCTGCAATTCAAACTCTAATAAGCCAATAATAGCGTTTAACGGCGTACGAACTTCATGCCCCATACTTTGCATAAAAGAGGCTTTGCTGGTGTTAGCTTGCTCCAGATCCGCATGTGCTTGCTGCAGGCGGGTAATTAAAGCCTGTTTTTCCGTAATATCCAGCCAGCCCCCGATTAATCCCCCGACTTCGCCCCGGTTATCACGCCACGGGACTGTCCAGCCCTCCAGATAATGTTGTTGACCATGAAACAGGAAAGGGCCAGACCAATGTAAGGGTTCACCCAGCTTAATTGCCTGCTTATATTGCGCCGCCAGTTGATCCTTAATGTCAGACTGCATGCTTTCAATATCGGTGATTGCACGCCCTTTATGTTTCTCACCATCTTCATCAACGGTTTCGCTCCAGCGCTGGTTGTAATCCAATAAGTGACCTTCGCGATCGCGAGCATAAAGCGCGATGGGCGCGTTATCGATCAATGCTCGGTTAAAGTTGAGCTGATTGGATAAGGCTTCCTGTGATTGTTGGCCTTTCTTTAGCGCGGCGCGCAGGCGACGAATCCATAAGCTACTAATTAAAGTGATCATGATGACCACGCCAGCCCAAACTAATGACTGCAACAAATTCCTGTTACTGAGACCGGGTACCACGGAGCTCTTGTGCTGATGCCACGGTCGCGCAAGCTCAATGACATTTTCCGGCGGCAAATCTGTCAATGCTTTGCTAACAATATCCAACGGAAGTGAGGGCGAGTTACTGGCGCTCATAACCAGATGCGGCGAGGCTGAAGGTACGGTAATGGCGATGTGATTGGCTTTGTTATCGGTGCTTTCCACCAGATAGCGAGCAACGAATTGTGGGGC
>NZ_DAMBSA010000065.1:10010-11254 GCF_032054795.1 Pantoea sp. CTOTU49201 | reverse complement strand
AATGATGCCGCGAACATTTTTATTTTTCAGTTGTTCTAATGCCTGATATAGATCATCAGTCAACGTCAATTCAATCCCCGGATACCATGTTGTTAGCCAGGGAATCAGTGGGTTATCACGATTAATGGCCAGGCGTTCGCCCTTCAAATCACTAAATTCTGCCGGTGTTGCCACCGACTTCTGCATGATGACCACCATTGGTGAGGTGAGTAGCGTCGAACCTGACGCCGCTGCTTTATCATCTTCCGTGATGTTTTCAAGACGCCAGTTGTTGGCCAGCAGCGCGTCGGGGTGATCGTGTTGCAAACTCTGAACTGACGTCTTTTCATCAGCCACCAGCAGAGTGAAGTTCAAGCCATAACGCTCAGTTAGCGCTTCGAGCATATCGACAACAAAACCTGCAGGGACACCATTTTGGACGAAACTGATTGGCGGACGACGGCCATCAATAATGACGGGAATTCGCTTAAAGGTGTGCAACCATTGTTCTTCTTTCGCGCTCAGGCCAAGAGGATTGCGGGTAATCACCGCTTCACGGGTGAGCCCCCAGCCAATCGCAATACGCATACGTGACGCCAGTGGCATCTGTTGCAAGGTGCTGTCAATCGCCGCGCGCAATTGTGGGAGTTGGCGATCAATACCAAAACTGAGATTCAGGTTAGGTAAAGCTGAGCTGGGTATGGATTTTAATCCACTGATTTGCTGATAACGCGTCAAATAATCGGCAGTGGCGCGATTGATCCATAACGCATTAATTTGGCCATAAGCTACGGCGTTCATTGCCTGGTCAAATTCAGGGAAATAGCGTAACAGGCTACCAGGATACTCTTCACGAATCGGTGCTGGACCGATATCGTCAGGCACCACGCCGAGAGTCAAATCGTCCAGTGAAGCCGGCGCATCATCTTGACTGTCGCGCATCATCAATACGGATTTGTCTAACAACCACGGCGAGGTTGCCTGCGCTGCTTTGCTTGGCCAGCGGGCCGGATTCCACATCGCCACCATCTGAATTTCATGTTGACTGAGTGCTGCGAGTGCATCACTGCTGTCTTCATAATAGTGCAAACGAAATTTCACCTGCAGGCTGCCTTCCAGCATTGCCAGATAATCAGCCGCGATCCCCTGGAATTGGCCATAGGCCATTCCTTCGCCAAGCGGCGGATGAGATGGGCCCCACACGCCAACACTGATTTCTTCGTTATTGGCCAGCCAGGTCTGCACATCGGCGCTTAAGTTGACAT
>NZ_DAMBSA010000065.1:0-10000 GCF_032054795.1 Pantoea sp. CTOTU49201 | reverse complement strand
GTGAGGCGCATTGACTTGAATGCGAGGTTGCAACTGCAATTCCGCTGCGCAAAGCCATTCGCTAAACAGCAGAGGAGCGATAAACATGACGTATTTAACGAGCGAAAAGCGCATGGTCGAGCTATATTCCTGGTAAGAAATCGAGCGATATGGCCTGAGTGACCGATGAAAAACACCGAATAAAAAAGACTTTCCATAGCATAGCGGAAAAAAGATATTAGATACGCGTCAGCTCATGTTGTCTTTACATTACAACATTTCAGCTGACTATTATTTCTGACTAGAATAATCAAAGCGCCAGGCGGCGTCCTGGATAGCAGTGTTTTCCTGCTTTATAGCTTGATAACTGAGCGGAGGATGAGGGAAGGGAAGGCAACCAAGACCTGGCTGGTAGGAAATGTCTTGTTAACAGGCGAAACTACTTTCATCAAATTGACCGCACGTTCGTTTCGTGCCGACACCGTTCAGAGGCAAATTATGTCACTTTTTGACCATAAAAAGATCCGCATTGCACTGCTTGATGATCATCCCATTACCCGACGCTCATTAGAAGTGGTGGCGGCCTCTGAACCCGACATCGAGGTGGTGGGCAGTTTTGGCCACAGTCGTGAATTAAACGCTTTCTTACGCAACGAATCGGTGGATGTACTGGTCCTGGATTACATTTTGAATCCGGATGAACTCGATGGCTTGTCATTGATAAAGCAATTAAAAGCACACTATCCTCAGTTGAAAATCCTGTTGGCTTCCTCGATTGAAAGTATCGCGGTGATCCGTGCGGCCTTTATGGCAGGCGTAAAAGGTTATATTGGCAAGCGTGAAGAGGCACCGGTTTACTTCAACGCAATTCGTACTGTTGCCAACGGACAGCGTTTTATGCCGGTGGATATTTCAACAGCAATGGCCATGGTTCCAACCCGGAAACGTGACGAAGGATTGTTAGATGGCGACGAGCAGGTGGAAGGTCGTAAGGCACCTATTTCAGAGCTGAGTAATTTGTTAACGCAGCGTGAGGCAGAAGTAATTCGCTGTTTCCTGGATGGTATGGAAATCATTGAGATTGCCGCCAAACTAAAACGCAGTCGCAAAACTATCAGCGGCCATAAACAGACCGGTATGAAGAAATTAGGATTAAGCTCAGACCTTGAGTTATTTAAATACCGCGATGATTTGTTCCGTTAATAGTAATGAATAAAAAAGGCCTGTCATTTATCGACAGGCCTTTTTTTTAATTGAGCATATTGTCCATCTCAATTATGTCCGTACCCATGATTGGCGAGATCTCGGTTAACACCGTTGGCGCGAGATCATTGGAATCTTCGGCAGAGTGATTCCACATTTGTGGTTGTGTAGCGTCTGCAAGGGTTTCCATATCGAATTCCATAGCCGGTTCGGATTGGATGGTTGAGGATAGGGCAAACAGTTCAGGTTCAGTACTATTGAGCACCATCGCAACGTTCAGCGATGTTCCCAGGGTTTGTTGTGGCTCATGTGAAATGGCGGCAATCTGGTTTAATCCAAACACCGCTTCCGGCGCCATCGCTGCCAAATCAAAAGGTATTTCCTGATGAGCTGGCGTTGGCGTAGCAGGCTCATCAATGAAATCATCCAGTCCGATATCTTGTTTGAGAGAAGCAACATCAAGCAGAATGATAGGCATGCCCGCTTGGTCTGCATGGCTGGCAAACAGTGCCTTTAACTCGACATGGCGTGAAGATTCGATTTCCGGCTTAAAAGCCGCAGTGGCGACTGAAGACGGCGCATCAATCGTTGTCGGCGAAGGAGGCAAGGGCTCGATTACTTGTGCATTGAATTCTGTCACCGGAATATCTGAGGAACTGGCTGTGAGCTCAGCATGAATCTGGGGGGGGATTATCGATTCTTGCAGTACAGGTTGAGAGAAATCATTGGCAAAATCGACAATATGTAGCGTTTGAGCACAGCCACTGAGATGGTGACGCAGATGATATTGTGCACCGTGGCGCTCTTTGGCCTCATTCGCGTCTAGCGAATCTATCGAACTGTGTTCAATTAGCTGGAATGAAACAGGTGAGTCGTCTTTCTCCCTATTCGGTGATGATTCGCTGCTGGTGGCTAGTGCGTGTTGGATTTGATGTATCATTTTTTTGCCTTCTGACGATAAATACAGGAAATCAATTCCCGCAAATATTGAAATTTGTACTCAAGATAAGTGCTGAGTCCGTCAGGCTCAGTCTCGGATGGCGGTTGTGGGCAACAATGAAATATAAAAACCCGCCAGTGAAGGCGGGTTAAATATTCACAATCAGTGGTTATCAAGATTCACTGTTACATTCTGCTGCACCAGCAGGTCTGCATCGAGGCCGGAGTGCTGGTAAACCTGATACTCAATACCGCCGATAGTGACGATGCCACTGTTATTCCAGTCACCGACGTCAGCACCGTCTGGCAGCATATCCGACAGATTCACCACATCACCGGCATCACCGGTGATCATCATCTGTTTCGCGCCGTCTGCTATGAACAGATCTTGCTGGCCCAATGCCAGAATATCGCCCAGCGAAATATTCAGCGTATTATTGCCGTGGTCCTCAAGTGAAACCTGATGAATTTCATGCGATCCGCCAATTAGTTTTGACAGATCCAGATGTGAATATTCATCGCTCAGGACTAGTGAATAATTATCCAGATGAAACTCATCTGTAACCTGGTTTATTGCTGCATTTGCAGTAATGCCACTACCCGAACCGCTAGCACGTAAAGAAAGGTTATCAATATCGAAGTCATTTCCAACTGAGTCATTATTAGCATTGACGATGGCGATGGTTACTGTGCCGCTGGTTTGTGCAACAAACTCACCGCTAACAGTGCTGCTTGATGTGGTAAGCGTTGTATAACCTGAACTAATGTTCAAGCCATCCACTTCAATCCCTAATTGTGCCGGAGATGGGGATGTTGTTGCGGTTCCCTCAAAACTAAACAGATAAGTTTGCCCCGCAATAACATCCACGGTTTTATAAATGACTTGCCCGGCAAAATCATAACCATTTGATGTTCCTGCATGGAATTTGCCCGTATTCCAGGAGGTAAGGCCATCTTTAAGATAATCGCCTGCAGCTTGCCAGCCCTGTGCGCCATCATCCAAATTCCAATGTGTGGTACTGACCTTATAATCGATGGATGCACTCGCCGGGCTGACGTTACCTGCATTATCAACAACCACCACATTCAGCTCATAATTTCCGTCAGGCAGTTTGGTATTACCGGTCCAACGCCAGCTCCCGTTTTTTTCCGCTATGACACTGCCGACTGCTTTGCCGTCAATCTGAATAATCACGGTCGTTCCAGGTTCAGCGCTGTTTGCAGCTCCGCTTAACGTTGGCGAGCCATCTTCTAAGCGGACACCGTTGGCGGCTTCAGGTGGAACGGTATCAATATTCAGATCGAAAATATCGCTACCGTTCTGCTGGTTACCGGCAGGGTCCACAACATCAAGACGTAATGACTGGGCACCCTCTTCGAAGGCTGGGTCTGGCGTAATCTCCCAATTGCCGTTTTCATCAACAATGGCGGAGCCTAGTCGGTTGCCGTTGTTATCGTCGACCAGATAGACGATGTCACCATGCGTCCCGGTTCCACGAAAGGTCGGCTGGTTATCGTTGCTATAACCATTGTCACTCAGCGTGGTGCCATCACCTTTACTCACGGTGCCAAAAGTAATGGCATCCGGTGGCGTGATATCGTAACCCACGCTGACCGTACCCGAGCTATCACTGATATTACCTGCTTTATCAACCACTTTACTGCGGAAGTTATATTCACGCTCATCAGTCATTGCATAGTTAAACTGCCAGTTGCCGGCGTCATCGACCACACTGCTACCCACGCAAACGTTGCCTTCATAAATCATCACCAGCATGCCCGGTGTTGCCTGGCCGTTCAGGATGATATCGGACTGATTTATTAGCGGGTCTGTCACTGCAGTCCCGTCTGGCAGCGAGATGCCCGGCGTTGTTGAGGCATCCGGTGGCGTAATGTCATAGCTGAACTCCATCGGTTCAGAAAGCCCACTGCTGTTTCCAGCCTGATCCCGCACCTCGGTGCGGAAGCTATAGGCACGTTCTTCGCTTATATCAGCTGGCAATTGCCAGTTGCCACTGTCATCCACACGGACCGAACCAACAACGTTATCGCCTTCCCACAAGTAGACGATGGTGCCTGCTTCGGCATTACCAGAGAAGATCAGCTCACTGGTATTAAAATCATCACCGCTTTCCAGCTCCCGGCCGTGGCCGTCGGTAATGTTAACCTCTGCCGCCTCCGGTGCGGTTACATCGACGTCAACATTAAAGCTGTCGGATTTCTCACTGACGTTGCCAGCGCGGTCTTCAATTTCGGTGCGGAACTGATGGCTGCCTTCCGGTAAGTCAGATATCGGGATTGACCAGCTCCCGTCTGGGCCCACGCGCACCGAACCAATCAACTCATCACCGTCGTACAGACGTACGATATCGCCTTCTTCGGCGGTGCCGCTGAAGATAATGTCGCGGGTATTAATGATATCGTCGGCGTTTAGCGGATTGCCTTGAGCGTCGGTCACGGAGACGTCTTCCATCGCCGGAGTTTCTGGCGCGGTGATATCAAAGTCAAAGTGGAAGTCATCAGAACGGCCCAGCTCCTCGCCTTCCGGCGTGGAGATGATAAAGCCGATATCATGCGGTCCTTCCTGATCGTCAGGCAACGGCAGCTCGTACTGCCACTTGCCGTTTTCATCAATCACCACGGTATCGACGACTTCGCCGTCGCGGACGATGGAGACGATATCGCCGGGCTTGCCGCTGCCGCCCATCTTCAGTGGGCCAGCGTTAAGCGCATCGCCCGACTGCAGCGGGTTGTCATGGCCGTCGCGGATGTAGCCAAAGGCTGGCACGTCAACCAATTGGTCATCAACAAACACCGGACCAACGTTAACCGGTAAACCTTTATTGCCCGCCGGATCAACCACGATCACCGAGAAGTTGTGCTCGCCGTTTTCCAACAGAGGCGAAGGGGTGAACGACCAACTGCCGTCAGGCCCGACCAGCGCGGTACCGATTAGCTCGCCGTTGTCGCGGATTTCTACCGTTGTGCCGGGTTCTGCCTTGCCGGAAAACACCGGGGCCCGGTCGTTGGTGGTCTCACCGGGCAAAAGCGGGCCGGTTGAGGCGCCAACGTTATCTGCGATAACCAGTTCGGTAACGCGAGCGGGTGCGGTGAGGTCGAGCTCAAAGCCGATACTGTCGGAGCGTTCGCTTTCAACGCCGTCACGGTTCATCTCGGAGAAGCTGATGTCATGGTCGCCGCCAGGTAGGTTGCTCTCTGGCTGCCACTGCCAGCGGCCGTCGTCGCCAATTACGGCGCTGCCAATCAATTGCCCGTTGTCATAGATACGGATGGTGTTGCCTGGCGTGCCGCTACCAGCGAATACCGGACGGGCATCATCGGTAACGCTGCCGTTGCCGATTGGGCCAGTCTGACTGCCGGCGCTATCGGTGATACTCAGGTCACTGAGATTGACCGGCTGCGGAGCCGGTGCAGGTGATGGTGTTGAGTCATCACCACCGCCGCCGCCGCCCGCTGCTGCGGCAATGCCGCCGATAGCCAGCAGACCGCCGATGGCACCTGCCACCAGCCAGCCGGTAGAGAGGCCGCCAGCTACTGCACCGGCTGAGGCTGAGAGCCCAGTGAGACCGGCGGTGGTCTGGCTGCCCATCAGCAGCGGCATGGTGCTGCCGTCGGCCATCATCTCGAAGGCTTCTGCATTGCCGCTTTCCGCGAGGAAGGTATGATATTGGCCGTCATTGCCCATGCCGGCCAGTTCGCCCGGATGATCATAATAGTCTTCGATAATCAGCTCAGGCTGGTCGTCGCCTTCGTTGAGAAACAGCTGCAGATTTTTACCGCTGCGTTTAATGATGATGTGTTCATTCACCGCACCATCTTTGCCGGTGGTAAACAGGTATTTGGCACCTTTAACCGCTTTGAGTCTGGCAGGCACAGCATTAGCCTGCAGCGGAAGTTCGACGCTGCGGGTGATATTTTTTCCTTCAACGATGATGACGTTAACAGGCGTAGTCATTTGTGACCTCATTAAATATAAAAAGAACTGACGGAGATGTGGGTAAATTCCCACAAATTAGCTGGCGGCAATTGTGCGTAAAATCTGAGGATAAAAAGCCAGGCTGGGTCTTGGATGGAAATATGAAGATGAAAATATGATGTGACGCTCATTCAATACGCGTTGATTTAAACGGGTTTACGTATAAACCTAATTTGAAATCAACCCGTTTACAGGAGTGCTTGTTTTGAAATTACGCCAATTAAAACAATAAATTATCGTTTATTGCGCAATGGCCGTGCCGAATGAAACTGTTTAGTAAATATTTCGATGCAACTCAGCAGTTGCGAACATGATAGGTATGCCCGAACTCAACCAAGACCGCGCTCGTATTTAACCTTAGGACTCGACTGTAAATTTTGACGTTATCTGGGCCAGGAACAATTCACCCAGGCATTCACCCGTTTTGACGGGATTGGGTTAAATACAGTGTAAAGGGTCTTTATGAGTCTCAATAACGTTAACGTTGCGATGGTGGAGAACAACACCATTGTTAAAACCGATGTACTGCGTGCTGAAAAAGCCGGGACAGCGGTAAAAATTAAAGCGGTCAAAGGTGCCAAATATATTCTTGCCGAGGGCGAGAAGGGCTATGCACCCGAAAATATTACCGTTAAACGTGTAGGTAAAGACCTGCATGTGATGCTGGAAGGCACTGACGAAAACCAACCCCAGTTGATCATTGAGGACTTCTTTACTAATCCGGGTGAGCTGGTGGGTAAAGCAGAAGATGGTCAATGGCACGAATTTATCTCGTCAGACGGTGACGGCGACCACGAAGCCGCGTTCCTGATGGATGGTGAATCCTCGGCATTGGTGCTGGGTGCGGGTGCGATTGGCGCACTTGATGGCCTGGCGGTGGCACCTTTTGCGCTTTCACCTGCGCTGATGGCGCTGGGTGCATTGGCAGGTATTCTGGCCGCTGCTGGCCTTGCAACCGCGATTGCGCACAACCGCGATAATGGCGGTGATCACGGTGGCAGCGATGGCGGAGACGGCGGTGGCGGCGGGATTGGTCCGGTTATTAAAGCACCTGTTTGGTCTGAAGTGGTTGATGATCATGGTGACTTCCAGGGACCGATCCAGAATGGCGGCCTGACCGATGACAACACGCCGACCTTCGGCGGTACCGGTACGCCGGGCAACACCATTATTATTCGCGACAAAGGCGAAGTGATTGGTTCAACTATCGTTGGTGAAGACGGTAGCTGGACATGGACGCCAGAAAACCCTCTGCCAGATGGTGAACATAACATCACCCCGGTAGAGCGTGATGAGCATGGCAACGAAAGTGTGCCTGGTGAAGAGTTTGTCGTCATCATTGACACCGATCCACCGGCTCGTCCAGAAATTGGCCAGGTCTTTGACGACGTTGAGCCGAAAATGGGTCCTGTCGCTAATGGCGGTTACACTAACGATGACACTCCAACGTTCAGTGGCGAAGGCCAGACGCCGGGCGACACCATCATCATCATTGATAATGGTAAAGAGATCGGTTCAGTTATTGTCGGTGAAGATGGTTCATGGTCATTCACCCCTGATGAGCCATTAAAAGATGGGGATCACAGCATTGAAGTCGTTGCCCGCGACCCCGCAGGTAACCGCTCTGAGCCCTCAGATCCTTGGTTAGTCATTGTTGATACTGAAATCCCGGGCAAACCTGGCACAGGCACCACGGGTGGCCTGGACGACATCATTGATGATGTTGGTCCTGTCACCGGCTCTATAGCTAAAGGCGGCGTCACTGATGACACTACGCCAACTCTTGAAGGCTCATATCAACGCCCGGGTACCATCGTTACCATCATCGACAACGGTGAGGTAATTGGTAGCACCGTGGCCGATGCCAATGGCGGCTGGCGTTTTACTCCAGCAGAATTGCCACAAGGCGATCATAACTTCTCAATCATTATTGAGACGCCAACCGGTTATGTCTCTCCAGAATCTGATCCATGGTTAGTCGTTATCGATTTGGACGCCCCTGAAGCGCCGGTGATTAAAGAAATCATCGACGATCAGGGCGCGGTCACCGGCCCGATCAACAACGGTGACGTCACCGACGACGCGCAGCCGAAAATCAGCGGTACTGCAGAAGCGGGCAGCACGGTCATCGTCTACGACAAGGGCGTGGAAATTGGCCGTGTTCAGGCGGATGACGAGGGTAACTGGTCATTTACCCCGGTTCCGCCATTGCAGAATGGCAACCATGAGATCAGCGCGAAGGCGCAGGATCTGGCTGGCAACATCGGCGAGGCATCCAACAGCATCGGCTTTGAGCTGATCGCCGGCGGCAACGCCACCGCGCCGTCTATCGTGGGCGCGTGGGACGACGTTGAAGCCTATATTGGCCTGCTGCAGAGCGGTGCGAAGACCAACGACGCGTCTCCTGAGCTGCGCGGCACCGCGCCGGCGGGCGACACCGTCACCATCATCATGGACGGCAAGGTGCAGGGCACCGTGATCGCCGACGGCCAGGGCAACTGGAGCTGGACGCCTGCCGCAGATATCCCGGACGGCACGCACAACTTCCGTGCGGAGACCCATGACGACGCGGGCAATCCGGCGGCGACCGGCAACTTCCAGCTGGTGATCGATACCGATGCGCCTGACGCGGCGACGGGCATCGTGGCCGACGACAACGTCGGTCCGGTCGTCGGCCCCATCGGCGACGGCGACACCACCGATGACAGCACCCCGACCATCGGCGGCGAAGGCGAGCCGGGCGGCACCGTGATCATTAAGGACGGCGACGACGTCATTGGTTCCACCATCGTTGGCGACGACGGCCACTGGGAGTTCACTCCGGAAACCCCGCTGCCGGACGGCGAGCACGACATCATCGTGGTGATCCGCGACGAGGCGGGCAACGAAAGCGCGCCGAGCGACCCGATCCATCTGATTGTGGACACCGGCGACGTGGTGATCAGCATTGACTACGCGTACGACGACGTGGAGGCCAATACCGGCAACCTGGCGTCGGGCAGCGTGACCAACGACGACACCCCGACGCTGCACGGTAAGGCGACGGCGAACAGCATCGTGACCATCATGAACGGCGACGTGGTTATCGGTAGCGTGAAGACCGACAGCTTCGGCCGCTGGTCGTTCACCACGCCAGCGCTGCAGGACGGTCACTACGGCTTCACCGCCACGGCGACCGACGCGAAGACCGGCGCAGTCAGCGCCCCGACCGCTGAGTTTGCGCTGGACATCGATACTCAGGCGCCGACCAAACCGGGTGAAGGCGGCACCGGCGGCGACGGCATCGGCGACATCATCGACGACGTGGGCCCGATCCGCGGCAGCGTGAAGCCGGGCGACGTGACCGACGACACCACGCCGACGCTGGAAGGCAGCGGCCTGCAGCCGGGCGACGTGGTCAGCATCATCGACAACGGTGAGGTGATCGGCAGCACGGTGGCGGACGAGAACGGCGGCTGGCAGTTCACCCCGAACCCGCCGCTGAACCAGGGCGAGCACGAGTTCACCATCATCGTGACCGACCCGGCGGGCAACCGCTCCGAGCCGTCCGATCCGTACCTGATCGTCGTGGATACTGATGCGCCGGTTGCGCCGGTGATTAAAGAAATCATCGACGATCAGGGCGCGGTCACCGGCCCGATCAACAACGGTGACGTCACCGACGACGCGCAGCCGAAAATCAGCGGCACCGCAGAAGTGGGCAGCACGGTCATCGTCTACGACAAGGGCGTGGAGATTGGCCGCGTTCAGGCGGATGACGCGGGTAACTGGGCGTTCACCCCGGTTCCGCCGCTGCTGAACGGCGACCATGAGATCAGCGCCAAGGCGCAGGATTTGGCTGGCAACATCGGCGAGGCGTCCAACAGCATCGGCTTTGAGCTG
>NZ_DAMBSA010000064.1:0-15972 GCF_032054795.1 Pantoea sp. CTOTU49201 | reverse complement strand
GCAAGATGGATGTATCACAAATTACATCACTGGCTACCGGCCTTGATAACATGGAACTGGCGAATAAAATCAGCACGCTAGTGCTAAAGAAGACGTTGGATAATCAGCAATCGATGGCATCTGGCATTCTGGATTCGATACCTCAGTTGCCGGCAAATCCGGCAATTGGGCGCAACATTAATACCACTGCCTGAAGTCAGCATTACCGATTATATGGCGGGATTTTCGTAGGGTGCGCATTTATGCGCACCTGAAATATCACATACGTGAGCGGCTACAGGTCCACAAGACTCAAGCATGCAAATCAATCACCACTTTCCCGACATGCCCGGCGGATTGCAGGTAATGATAGGCCTCCTGAGTGTCAGCAAAGGCAAAAACACGGTCAATTTCTGGTTGGATCTCGCTGGTTTCAATCGCCCGGACTGCCGCGCGCAGATCGGACGTCGAGCCGGTATTATTACCGACGATATTCAACATCTTCTGCATAATCGGCAGCACCGGCACGTTAAGCTCTTCACCGCCAATAAAGCCAATCACAAATATGGTTCCGTTGTAGGCGGCGGCATTAATTGATTTGGCAAAGGTCGAGGCGCCCACCGACTCCAGCACAAGATCTGCGCCATTATTATTCGTCAACTTGAGCACCTGTCGATCCCAATCGGGCTCTTCGCGATAGTTAATTCCTTCATCCGCGCCCAGAACTTTCACCCTGGCCAGTTTCTCGTTGGATGAGGACAGAATAATCACCCGTGCGCCCGCCGCTTTGGCGTATTGCAGCGCAAACAGACTTACACCTCCGGTGCCGAGCAGCAAAACCGTGCTGCCGGGCCGGATTTTAGCGCGCACGATGGCGTTCCAGGCCGTAGTGGCAGCGATAGGTAAAGTTGCGGCTTGCTGCCAGGTAAGAAAATCAGGGATACGCACTAGCGACTCGGCAGGGACAACGGCATATTCCGCCAGCCCACCATTGGTCGTTACACCGCGCAATGCGTGATGATGATCGGGGCCTAACGCACCAGCATGCCAACGGTACATCATGCCCGGCACCACGCGATCGCCGATTTGCCAACTGCTCACGCCCGCACCCAATTCGACAATCTCTCCAGCGCTGTCTGCACCTGGAATAATTGGCTGTGCGATTGCGCCGAACTTACCTGTAGCCAGTGCCAAATCAAGGTAGTTTAGGCTGACGGCATGTTGCCGAATCACCACCTCACCATAGTTAGGTTGTGGGCGCGGCAATTCGCAGATATTTAGGCTGTCGATAGAAGGGGCAGTTAACTGAATAGCTTTCATAACGTTCTCCTGTTTACTAAGTGCAGTCAGTGTGCGGTAAAACAGGCACTATAATTGGTGCCAAAACCAAATGACCGTTGCGCAGGGTGCAATAATGCAAGATGACGATTTTCGCCAACGCGAAGCCTTTTTAGCGGTAGTGCGTGCGGGCAGTTTTAGCGCGGGTGCCCGTGCGTTGGGACGCGATGTCTCGGTAATTTCCCGTCGTATCGCTGCGTTAGAGAAACGGTTAGGGATTCGCCTGATTGAACGCACTACGCGTCGCATTCGACCGACGGAAGAGGGCCTGCGCTATCGACAAAAAATTGAACTGGCAGACGAACTGCTGCGTGAAGCGGAGGAGGAAGCCCGCGCTTTGGCAGCACGTCCGGCGGGGACCATTCGCTTGACGGTGCCCGCATCTTTTGGGCGGCGCTGGGTCGCCCAGGCACTGCCGGGCTTTTTAAAGGCTTATCCCGATATTCGCATTGTGTTGCACTGCAGCGATCGTTACGTCGATTTATTGGGTGACAATTTCGATATGGCGATCCGCATTGGTGTCCTCACGGATAACCGGCTTATTGCGCGCAAGCTGGCGGATACCAGCCGCATATTGTGCGTTGCGCCGTCATATCTGGATCACCATCCAACGCTCACGCATCCACAGGACCTGCGTAAGCACGATTGTCTGGGATTTACCCCAATGCACAGTTGGCCAGAGTGGCGACTGGAAAAAGAGGGCCAGCAGATAGCGATTCCGGTGCAAACGCGTTATGAAAGTGATGAGATGGATGCGTTGATACTGGCCGCTCAATCTGGCATGGGCGTAGCGCTGGCAGCCAACTGGCTGGTGCAAAAGGAACTGGCAGAAGGCACGTTAATGCCGGTGCTAGCGGATTGGCAGGCGATAGGGGAAGACGGCGTCTGGTTGATGAAACCTTCGAGCCAATTGCAGTCCGCGAAGATCAGCGCGTTAACGGAGTGGCTGGTGGAGTGGTTTGCTGTTCCACGCTGGTAGTTCGTTCCCACCAAGAGATTGCGGTAATTACTGGCGGGATCCAGCAGAACTGATGCCTAAAGGGCATCCGAGCACTCTGTAAATCTCATTAATAACCTGCTTCGTTGCCTGTTCGATTGTTCCTTCATTACGGCATAAAACCCAGCCGTGTTCTGCAACGGCTCGCTCGAATGCCTGAGTACAAGCAACATGTTCTTCCAGCTGATGAATCACCGTACTACTTAACCCACGCGTTCTGGCCGCGGCCCTTGCCCATGAAATCTCAGGCGCAGTAACAACCCCGACATGCAGGTCCGGCGCTTGCACGTTTCGTTCAATGTTTAGCCGTAAAATCTCTGCAAAGGGAACCATCTGGCGAAACGCGGCTTCCGACGTGTACCATCGATCCATCAAAATTATGCTGTCCGGTGGCTGTTTAGTCAGCACATGCTGGGAAATCCATGCACGGCTATCAGCAAAGCGCTGACAAACTTCCAACTCTAAATCCAGCGAGGGATTTCTGGCAAGCCGGTTCACAAGGGCCATTGTTTCTTTTCTGTAGGGATCGCTGTTTTTCTCGCTAAGTCGGATCACTTTGATGTTATTGGCCCTGAGTTCTTTCGTAATGGCTTCCAAAAGTGTGGTTTTACCGACTCCTTTGGGACCATCAAGAGAAACAAACAACGGACGACTCATAATTGAAATGACGGTTCATATACCGTACGTGTAAAAATCAAATCTGGTATGAGCATGTTATTTCCTTCTTATTTAAATTTCAGGCAACAAAAAACCCGCACTAAGCGGGTTTATTTTATTATCAGCGGTTCTTATCTGCTCAGACTATTGTCTTCATCGCTATTGTAAGCGTCGCGGATAATGAGCGCGGCTTACAGCGGAGTGACGTTGCCCGCTGCTGGGCCTTTGGCGCCATTTTCAATGGTGAAGGAAACTTGCTGACCTTCATCAAGAGTTTTGTAGTTGTCGCTCTGGATAGCAGAGAAATGGACGAATACATCCTTGCTGCCATCGTTTGGAGTGATAAAGCCAAAACCTTTATCAGAGTTAAACCATTTTACTAAACCAGTCATTTTGTTAGACATAGATAATTCCTTATTTGATGAGCCACTCAATTGCGGCGAATTTGGCCTGAAGTGAAAGATTTACTTATTGGGCACTTAGGAGGAGGCTCTCGAAGAAGGATATCTGTGGATAACACTTGAACTGAGGACTGCTTTACTAAAACTGCTTTCATAAGGTCTGTGTTCCAAACCGGTGATGCATTAAGACATAGCGATAATAATTTAGCAACGAATAAGTTTAATTATTTTAACCGTTTAAAGACCTGGATGGCTGAACGGCTGCTAAATTCTGTCGATCATTTTCCACATGCCACCAAACACGCCATTCAGATTTTTATTCCCCACTTCGGAAAGATGATTATCGTCGCGATACAGCGGCACATCATCTTTGGCACCGTAACAGAAGTTGTTGTCGCAGAATCCCTGGGTCGCATCGAGTAGGGCGACATTCGGCGATTGAGCCGCGATGTTGTTGAGCATCGCCAGCGTCTCCTGATTGTGAGATTGATAGTCTGCGCGAGTCTGCTGAACGGCCAGCGCTTTGCCGCGCATTGCATCGCGCGACATGCGATAGATCACGTCGTAACCGAACTCAGGAACCGGCGTCATGATGAATACGCGACGATGCGTGGCGAGCTGTTTCACCGCCGCACCGAAATGCTGCTGATAGGCGGCAATGGAGCTGCCGTCATTGATAAATGAGTATTTAGGCGTATTGCTGCCGCTGCCATAATCGCCGTGCAGATAGAAGGATAAGCGGTTAATAATCAGCACCGACGCATGGGGATATTTCCGTTCGATATCCGCAATCGCATTCTTCACAAAGCCGCCGCAATCAGGGCTGGCACTGCGATGAATATCCGGTACAGATGGGCATCCGGACTGCGCGATAAACACCACTGAATCCTCCGCTCTGGCGCTGCCGACAATCGAAGAGAGCATCGCGGCGGCGTGGCTATCACCCAATACCACCAGATTAACCTGGCTGGCATTGCCGAAGACGCATTGCGGAGACGTGGTGCCACTGAACACAAAGCAGTTTTCGCCACGCACAAATCGCTCCAGTGAATACTGTTTGATGCTGGCGACCACTTGCGGCGCGCGCGAGGGAAATCCTGCTTTTGCCACGATCAGCACGCCCATCAGCAGCACCAACGCGGTTTGTCCCAGCGTCACGTAGGTTTTGCCACTCAGCCAGCCGTGTTTGTTCTCTACCAGCACATATGAAGCACAACCGGCGGCGAGTGACAGCAGAATCAGCATCGCCTGGCTAACCAGCGTAATCGGCCAATCGGCCAGATGCCAAAATACCCACAGCGGCCAGTGCCATAGATAGATCGAATACGAGGTTTTACCGATGTGCTGCACAATCCGGTTGTTGAACCAGATGCTGTTTTGCACGTTGGCATGGATGATCATTGCGGTCAGTAACACTGGAATCAGCGTCATGATGCCGGGCCAGGCGGTGCTTTCATCAAACCACAGCGCACAGACAATCAGCCCAATAATGCCTAGCAGCGGAACCGCGCGTTGGCCGCTAAGCGCGGATTTAGGAGCAAGATAGACCAATCCGCCTGCCAGCATCTCCCACGCACGAGTTGGCAACAGATAATAAGTCGCGGTGAGATGGAAATTGGTTGCCACCATTGCCAGCACCAGCCCAAATGAAAGCAGCGCGGCGATTCCCATCGCCCAGGCAAACTGCTGGCGTAGAAAACGTGCCGTGAACATCAGCGCCAGCGGTAACAGCAAATAGAACTGCCACTCAACGCTTAATGACCAGGTATGCAGCAACCATTTATATACTGAGCCGGTTTCAAAATAACCGCCCTGTTTGAAATAGACCACATTGGAAATAAAACTCAAACTGGAGACGGCATGCTCCGCCATTTTCTTATATTCATCCGGCGGCATCAGGAAATAGCCGACCAGCATTAATATCAGGCACAGCACCATTAACGGCGGGATAATGCGGCGGCAGCGCGCAGCATAAAATCCCAATAAGGAGAAGTTCTGCTTATTGAGACGCGTCAGAATAATTCCCGTCATTAAATATCCGGAGATGACAAAGAACACATCCACACCGAGGAACCCCCCGCTGACGCTGGAGAATCCGAAGTGATAAAGGATAACCAGCATCACAGCATAGGCGCGCAGCCCGTTAATATCGGTGCGGAAATTCATGAGGCGTTATCCACGCAGAGGAATATAAGAAACAATGTAAGGATTGCGAAAATATGAATCAACAGATGTGAACTCCACCACTTCCTGCGGGTTTAACAAGCTTGGAACTGCTTGCCGGGTCATTAATCTTATTTTTTCAATAAGCAGAATAACTATTTCAGCAGCTTATCAACACACTCCTTTTTAAACAGCTTATTTTTGAAATCAGAAACCACACTTAATATTCAGAATAGGCCGCACGCTTCTGTTTCTAAAGACGCAGTAAAAAAAGATCAGCAGTTGCCAAAGGTAATGCCGCTCAGTTAAGCATTAATTTGCATATGTATGCAGGTGCGCATGAATGCGCACCCTACGAAAAATGCGCCAGTCCTTTGTAGGGTCGCCATTTATGGTGACCGAAAGAAGTTTAACTGACGAGAATTCGGCGATTAAGTGTGTACCGTTCTGAAAAAAATAAAAACGCCATACCGGGCTTCTTAGTCTCATCCGACATGTTTAAAAAAATGCATTTTATCGACATATGCGCTTAACGTGTCGATGGCATAAACATATCGAGCCCATATGTTTAAAAAAGTGCGATGCAGCATTAGCCCTTTCAGGTCATTTCCTATAGCAATAACAAGCAACTATAATCTAACCGGTTAAGTGGCTTGATCTGCCTTTAGAGCACATCAGCTTTTCCACTCCTTTTCGTGGCGGTGAATTTCAGAGGCATACATGATGCGAACTCTTCAGGCGGCCTGGTTGCTCTCTCTGGCCCTATTTGTCTGTCCCGCTTCGGCGGCCAACTCGCTCAGCGATGGCTGGGAGTGGCTCAAGCAGGACGTTTCACAAACCTGGCAGGAACCGCAGTATTACGATCTCTATCTGCCTTTCATCAGCTGGCATGCCCGCTTCGCCTACGATAAAGAGAAAACCGATAACTACAATGAAACGCCGTGGGGCGGCGGGTTTGGCGTCTCTCGCATCAACGAAGACGGCAACTGGAGCGCGCTCTATGCCATGGCGTTTAAAGATTCCCATAACAAATGGCAACCTA
The DNA here is from genome assembly GCF_032054795.1 of Pantoea sp. CTOTU49201. Classification (NCBI taxonomy): domain Bacteria; kingdom Pseudomonadati; phylum Pseudomonadota; class Gammaproteobacteria; order Enterobacterales; family Erwiniaceae; genus Pantoea; species Pantoea sp. CTOTU49201. The sequence continues at coordinate 9,395 of NZ_DAMBSA010000064.1, read as the reverse complement.
TTGTCGGATACGGCTGGGAGAAAGGCTGGTATCTGGATCAAGCGCAAGATTTTCGTCTTGGACTTGGGTTAACAGCCGGGATTACCGCGCGCGATGACTTCGCCAATTACGTGCCGCTACCGATTGTTTTGCCGCTGTTCTCCGCCGGTTATAAACGTTTTAACGTGCAGTTCACCTACATTCCTGGCACTTACAACAACGGTAACGTGCTGTTCGCCTGGGTACGCTATGCCTTCTGATTCCGCCAACGCATTGCATAAAGACCGCATCAGCAAAGTCCTTAAGCGCATCGCTTTAGGTTTGCTGGTTTTACTGGTGATGTTCCTGGTGATCCGCGGTTATCAATCCGAGCAGGGCCCGCCACTGCATCGCTGGCATACGTGGTCGGCGGATGAAATGTCGGTAGATGAGATCGATCGCGCCAGCTTCGCGGATTATTTGACGCGCGAAGCGGCCATTTTCCACGACATGAAAATCAACGTGACCGATCAACTCAGTGACGATGAAAAAACGGCACTCAATCGCTTCAACGCGCAAAGCCCTGTGTATCCGGCGCGATTTAATACCGACTGGAACCGCTCTTATATCCTTGAACCAGAGGGCGAAGTGAAAGGCGCGGTGGTGCTGCTGCATGGTTTAACCGATTCGCCGTACAGCATGCGCTATCTGGCGCAGGCTTATCAGCAGAAGGGTTTTGTGGCGGTGGTGCCACGACTGCCGGGACACGGCACGGCGCCCGGTTCGCTCACTAAAGTTGACTGGCAAATGTGGATGGCGGCAACTCGGTTAGCGGTGCGGGAAGCAACGCGCCTGGCGGGAACCAAAGTGCCTTTGCATCTGGTTGGTTACTCGAACGGTGGCGCGCTGGCGGTGAAATACAGCCTTGATACGCTGCAGAATAACGCGCTGCGTAAGCCGCAACAGTTGGTATTGCTGTCGCCGATGATTGGCGTCACCGCTTATGCGCGCTTTGCCGGATTAGCCGGCTGGCCCGCAATCATTCCCGGCTTCGCCAAAGCGGCATGGCTCAGCATCATCCCGGAATACAATCCCTTTAAGTACAACTCGTTTCCGGTGCGCGCGGCGCGTCAATCGTGGCTGCTGACTCAGGCGATGCAGGATCAGCTGCTGCATGTGATTCGCGGCGGCACCATGCCGGCGTTTCCGCCAGTGCTGACTTTCCAGTCGGTGCTGGATTCCACCGTCAGCACCCGCGCGGTGGTCAATGCGTTCTATCGCTATCTGCCGGATAACGGCAGTGAACTGGTGATGTTCGATGTAAACCAAGCCGCGAACTTACGCGCGCTGTTCAGGCCCGCGCTCTATTCGGCGGTCAATGATTTGTTGCCGCCTGCGCCGCGCCGCTATGCCTCAACGGTGATCACCAACGCGTCACCAACCACCTATCAAACCGTGGCGCGCACGACTCCGGCGGATCAGACGCAAGAGATGGTGCGTTCGATGCATGAAGCCTGGCCGCAGGATACCTATTCGTTATCGCACATTGCCGTGCCGTTCCCGCTCAGCGACTCGCTGTATGGCCGCGAGCCTACGGAAAAAAATCGTTATGGCATCAGCTTCGGTACCATCTCGCTGCGCGGTGAAACCGCCAGCCTGATCGTTGGGCTGGATACGCTGATGCGTAATACATCCAACCCGTTTTTTGATTACATGATGCTGAAAATAAAGGGGCGCATTGATTGCAGCAGCCAGCCCAATCTGCCGGCGTGCTTTAAAGCGTTATGACTTTTTTCAGCCAGCCGCTGGCGAGGATCAGCTTGGAGAGCAGCACCGAAGCGGCGAAGGTCACGGCAATCAGCGTCAGTTTGGTCGCCAGCGAGGTGATCGGAATCAGCGCGGTGAGCAGATGAAAAACCGAGTAGTGCAGGATATAAACGCCGGTCATGGTTTTGCTGATGGTCGCCAGAATTGTCTCTTTGACCACCGCATTGCGACGAAAACGCACCTGGCTGGCGGCGATCACCAGCACCACCACCAGCAGATAGATCTGCGAACCGGTAAGAATAAAGGCGTTACGATCGGCTTTGAATAACGCAAAGAAGAAGTGCTGCTCATAAAACCAGGTAAACAGATAGATAAAGGGCAGGGCGATCACCGCGCCGCGTGCCACCTTTTTACGCTCCATCCAGTCATTAATCAGCGGATCGCACAGCAGCTGGCCGGTCAAATAAAACAGCAACCAGGTCCAGAGCCGATACTGCGGCTCAAGCCGGAACAACGGATCCTCCGGATGCAGCACCGCCAGCAAATCGTAGCCATACGAAAAGGCTAACAGCGCAAACACCAGCCCAATGAACGCGCGCCGATGCTGGCTCAGCCACAGCATCAGCGGATGAAAACTGTAGATGATAATGAATGAGAAGACGAACCACGGCTGAATCAGGTAGCCGCGCTGATAAGGCTCCCACAGGTAATAAACCGTCATCCAGAACAGAAACACGATCACCAGATTGCGAATCTTGCCCATCTGCCAGTTAACATCCTGCTCGGAACGGGCATCCATAATCCCGGCGACGACAAAAAACAGCGGCGTGGCGATGGTGGAGATAAAGGTCAGAAACGCCAGAATCCAGTGATAATCGTAATCGTAGCGATCCCAGGTGTTATACACGGTAAAAAACGTCACCGCCGTCATACATCCCAGCGTTTTAATCACGTTGAGGCCGGTCACATTCATGATGCAGTCGCCACCTGTTGACGATGGAAGCAGGCATAAATCACCGGCAGCACTAGCAGCGTCAGCACCGTGGCAAAGCCCAGACCAAACATGATCACCACCGCCATGCTCTGGAAGAACACATCACGCAATAGCGGCGCCAGCCCGAGCACGGTGGTAAAGGCGGTGAGCAGAATAGGTCGCAGACGCGAAGTGGCGGCGTAGATGATCGCTTCAGCCTGCGGCTTCAACAGCTTCTGCTGTTCGATCTCTTCGACCAGCACGATGCCGTTACGAATCAGCATGCCACTCAGACTCAGCAGGCCGATTAACGCCATAAAGCCGAACGGAATCCCGGTGATCAAAAAGCCCGGCGTCACGCCAATCAGCGCCAGCGGCACTGTCAGCCAGATGGCGACGGCATTTTTCAGCGAGCTAAACATCAGCACGGTGATCACGAACATCACTAAATAGCCCAGCGGCAGCGAGGTAAACACGCCTTGCTGCGCTTCACTGGAGCTCTCCGCATCGCCGCCCCACTCAATGCTGTAGCCGTGCGGCAGCGGAATTTGCTCAATCTGCGGCTTCACGCGCGCCACAATATCCCCCGAAGTATCATTACTGAGCGGATTCGGGTCGGTTTGCACGGTGAGCACCCGGCTGCGATCGCGGCGCAGAATCAGCGGATCTTCCCATTGCAGCGTAAAGCCGCTCACCACGTTGCTGAGCGGGATGTACTGCTGCTGGCTCTGGCTCCACACCAGCACGTTATTAAGATGATTGGCGTCCTGGCGTTCACTGGCTGGTGGCCGCACGATCACCGGCAGCAGGTCAGCGCCTTCACGGTACAGCCCGACGCGGCTGCCAGTGAAATTCATCTCTAGCGCGTTATCCACGTCCTGTTTATCGACGCCCAGCTCGCGGCCCAACGCCAGATTGAACTGCGGACGAATAACTTTGCTGCGGTTTTGCCAGTCATTGCGCACGGTGTCAGTGGCAGGATCGGCGGTGAGGATGTCGCCAACCTGGCTGGCGATCAGGCGCATTCTGTCGGGATCGGGACCTTTAATGCGCACCTCAATCGCGCTGCCGCCCGAAGGACCAAACATCACCCGTTTGGTACTGGCGTTGACCTGCGGATACTGGCGCGCAATGTAGGCATCAATACGGTGTGACAGCGCGGCGATATTGCGCTGATCGTCCATGCGCACCATGATTTGCGCATAGTTGCTGTACTGGCGCTGCCCGTTGTAGGTGAGGATAAAGCGCATGCTGCCCTGGCCGATGGTGGTGACGGTGGACACCACACCTTGCTGCCCGGTGATCGATTTTTCAATGTCGCTGGCCATCTGTTCGGTGGCGTTGATGTCGGTGCCGTATGGCAGCCAGAGATCGACGAAGAAGATTGGCGTATTGGCCGAAGGGAAAAAGTTTTGCCGTACCGATCCGAAGCCCCAAATCGCCAGCGCCAGCAGCACCGCCATCAGCGCAAGCGTGACAGTTTTTTGCCTGAGCAACACCTTCAGCATGCGCTGATAGAGGCGATAAAAACCGCCGCCGTAAGGTGAAACCTCTGCTGCTGCTTTGGTCGGTGCTTGCGCTTTAAACAGCCACCATTTGATCAGCACCGGCGTAATGGTCAGCGCCGAGAACCAGCTCAGCAGCAGGGAAATCAGCAATACCTGGAACAGCGATTTGCAGTATTCGCCGGTGGAATCCTGCGAAAGACCAATCGGCGCAAACGCCAGAATGGCGATAATGGTCGCGCCCAGCAGCGGGAAGGCGGTACGGCTAATCACAAAGTTGATGGTGGTCATCAGCGGTGAATTTTGCTGACGCGCGATCAGCACGCCTTCGACAATCACAATCGCATTATCCACCAGCATGCTAAGTGCAATAATCAGCGCGCCCAGCGAGATACGCTGCAACTCAATGCCGCACAGATACATGATCAGCAGCGTGCCCAGCACATTTAACGCCAGCGACAGCGCGATGATAATGCCGCTGCGCACGCCCATAAAAATCAGCAACACGCCAACCACAATCGCCAGCGCCATCAGGAAGTTAGCAATAAAGCCGTTAACCGAGTGCGCCACTTCCGCTGCCTGATCGTAGAACACGTTGATCTGGATGCCTGCCGGTTTTTCTGCCGACATCTGCTGCAGTTTGGCCTCCAGCGCGCGCCCGACATCAATCACATTCACGCCGGGAATAAACGAAATGCCCATGGTGACCGCCGGACGTCCGCTAGCGTGGTAAATGCTGGCGGGCGATTCACTCAACCCGCGCGACAGCGTGGCGATGTCGCGCAAGCGAGTGGTGGCGTGATCGCCCGGAGTGCTGACCAGCAGGTCACCTAACTCTTCGATATTCTGAAACTCGCCGGTCGGATGCAGACGGATCGATTCCGTGCCGGCTTTGATGTCGCCTGCATTAGAAACCACGTTGAGGCGGCTCAGCACGCTGGCGAGTTGCGGCAGCGAAATGCCGCGCGCGGCCATCATCGTCAGGGAAACATCGATATTGATTTGCTGTGGGATCACGCCGCCCAGTGCCACTTTACCGACGCCCGGTACCAGCACTAATTCACGACGCAGCTGTTCTGCGTATTGCACCAGTTCCGGATTGCTGAAGTTGTCGCCCGAAATGGCGAAGAAGAAACCAAACACATCGCCAAAATCATCGTTAACGAACGGCGCGGCCACGCCGGGCGGAAAGAAACGCGCCGCATCGCCGACTCTGCGCCGCAGTTCATCCCAGATTTGTGGCAACTGGTTTGAGTGGTAACGCGAGTCAATGTTCACTGTAATCTGCGACAGACCATTGGAGGAGATGGAGCTGACATTGTCCAGGTAGGGCAGCTGCTGCAGCGCATTTTCCAGTGGCAAGGTAACTTCCTCTTCCACCTGCTGGGCAGACGCGCCGGGATAATGGGTGACAACCACCGCCGTTTTAATGGTAAACGCCGGATCTTCCAGACGACCAATATTGAGCAGCGCAAAAATGCCGCCCACGCCCAGTAACAGAATCGCCAGCCAGACGCGGACCGGATTATCGATAAACTGCCGGGAGATATCCATTACAGCCCCCGCTCACGCGTCCAGATGCGTACCGGTTGTTGAGCATGCAGCTCATTGACGCCAGCGGCGACCACGCGCTCACCGGCATGCAGCCCGGCGGTAATCACCACGCCGCGATCGGTCACTTCACCGACGCTGACTTTGCGATCCTCTAACGTCAGCTGCTCGCCGCTGCCTTGCACCACCCAAACATGCGGTTCATTGCGCTGGCTGTTATCGGGATTGAACACCGCTTCCACTGGGACCACCAGCGATTCGCGGTTCACGTTGGCGGGCAGATTGGCGAGGTTAATTGTCACCGTGCCACTGACGCCGCCCACCGCCGGGAAATCGTCCGGACGCGGCATGGTTAAAATGATCTGCCAGGTCAGCGAGTTGGTGTTACTGCTGTTGGTGTGCTCTTTGTAATCGGCCTGGAATTCGCGGTCCGGCAGCGAGTTGATGCGCACCACCGGGCGGTAGCTCAGGTTGCGCATATCCAGCGCGGTAAACAGGTTTTCCGGCACGCTGAACACCACGTCGAGCAGATCGTTGCGGGTCAACGTGGCGATGGTCTGTCCGGCGGCGACCACCTGATGATTGCGAACGTTGACGACGGCGGCCACGCCAGTGAACGGCGCAGTCAGCGTCATTTGGCTGAGCTCTTCACGGGCAATCTGTAGCGCAGCATTCGCCGCATCGCGGTTGGCACGCTGTACGTCCATTTCTGCTTTTGAAATCGCCTGACGACCGGATAGCGTTTGGAAGCGGTCAAATTGCCGTTGGGCGAGTGTGGCGGCGGTTTGGCGTTCATTGACGCGCTGCTGTGCTTCACGCGCCGTTAACCTGGCGATGAGCTGGCCCTGCTCAATGCGATTGCCCTGGCGAATATCCAGCGATTCAATTTGCCCTGCACGTTTAAACGACAAATCGGTGGAGTCGCCGGACTCAATGCGTGCTGGGAAGATGCGTTGTTGAGATTCGCCGGAAGCCATAACCTCAACGACTTTAACCATGCGCGGCGGTGGCGTGACTTCCTGTGTTTTTTGATCGCAACCAGTTGTTATAAATATAACAATGGCAACCAGCGTAATATAACGAGTCACTGTTTTATCCTCAGCAACAACGAATCCATTGTTGGCATTATTTGAGTGGATAATTTAATTACCAAGCATAGAAACAACCGCGTAAGTGAATAGCCCTACGGCGGAGCAGGTAACAATTGCAATGACAACATAAAGACTCAGACGGAGCAGGCTATAACCATACATCGTTGCCTCCATTAACCATGACCACAGAAAAACTGCGCCATCGCCCTAAAAGGTGAGAAGTATTAACGGGATGTTTTTGTTATCGATGAGCATAGACGCAGATGTCAAAAAAAGTAAAGGCAGATAGCTTGTAATATTTTTGACGAAATAAACAACATTTAACTTCATGAAATATCAAATATCAGGAATTAAAATCCCTATTGGCAGGATAAAATACTTACGCAAAGCAACCTCATTAATTGCTTAAAAACGCCCAGCCTTATGAATTATCACACTATATTTTTATTATTCTCCGTGATCGGATTAGTCTGATGAGATAATTGCGTTCCGCCTCGCGACTTTTATTGCAAAATGAATGTGTTGAATATCCCTGTGCTACGTTTATAGCGTTCATTTTTCAAAATACTTTCAAATTCGTATAGATAATACGGCTGCTCCACTGCCGCTGAGCAGCGATTAATTACATATATTTCAATCTGAAACGGACCACTTATCCAGCTGAGTAAGTCAGGTCTGATCTTTTCGTTCAATGGCGACTTGTTAATCACGGGATATCACCGCCTTGATTTCCGAAACAGGATTTGAGGAGAAAGCGATGAATACTGCTAAACCGGAAAGTACCTATTACCAACTTTCTGTCGATGAAACGCTGGCCAGTACGCAAAGTTCCAGCGAGGGAATCAGTAGTGCAGAAGCGGCGGCGCGCTTAACACAGTACGGGGAAAATGCCCTGCCACAGAAACCCGGCAAGCCGGTTTGGCTGCGTTTTCTCGCCCACTTCAACGATGTTCTCATCTATGTTCTGCTCGCCGCCGCGCTGCTGACTGCCGTAATGGGACACTGGGTCGATACGCTGGTGATCCTTGGTGTCGCGGTAGTGAATGCCCTGATTGGACACATTCAGGAGAGCAACGCGGAAAAATCCCTGCAAAGTATTCGCAATATGCTCTCCAGCGAAACGGTGGTGATCCGCGCCGGCAATCACGAAACGCTGCCTACCACCGCGCTGGTGCCGGGTGATGTGGTGGTGATCCGCGCCGGTGACCGCATTCCGGCGGATCTGCGCGTGATTGAGGCGCATAACCTGCGCGTTGAAGAAGCGATTCTGACCGGCGAATCAACCGTTGTCGAAAAGGGCACGGACGCGCTGACCGGCGAGCTGCCGCTCGGCGACCGCACCAATCTGCTGTTCTCAGGCACCACCGTGAGTTCGGGCGGCGGTAAAGGGCTGGTGATCGCCACCGGCGGCGCCACGGAACTTGGCCACATCAACCAGATGATGTCCGACATCGAAAAGCACCGCACGCCGCTGTTGGTGCAGATGGATAAACTCGGCAAAGCCATTTTCCTGATCATCCTGGCGATGATGGCCGCACTGTTTGTCTTCAGCTTATTGTTCCGCGATATGCCGGTTTCCGAGCTGATGCTGTCACTGATCAGCCTCGCCGTGGCATCGGTTCCTGAAGGGTTACCGGCGATTATCTCGATCATTCTGTCGCTTGGCGTGCAAACCATGGCGAAGCAGCAGGCGATCATCCGCAAGCTGCCGACCGTGGAAACGCTGGGTGCGATGACGGTGATCTGCTCGGATAAAACCGGCACGCTGACCATGAATGAAATGACGGTGAAAGCGATTATCACCGCCGATCAAATTTACCGCGTTGATGGCGTCAGCTATGAACCGGTCGGCGCCATCCATAAAGCCGATGACGCGGTTCCGGTGAAAGTGGCGCAAGGCTCGATACTGGAGCGCTATCTGCGCACCATCGATCTGTGTAACGACAGCCAGCTGATCAAAGATGAAAGCGGCCTGTGGAAAATCACCGGCGGCCCGACCGAAGGCGCGCTCAAGGTGCTGGCCGCCAAAGGACATCTGCCTTCAGTTACCACCGAACTGCGCAATAAAATCCCCTTTGATTCGCAATACAAATACATGTCAACGCACTATCTGATCGGCGATGAAGAGTGCGTGTTACTCACCGGCGCGCCGGACGTGCTGTTCAGACATTGCCAGCAGCAGCAAACCGAAGCCGGGCTGCAACCGATCGATCTGGCGTGGTGGGAAGCCAAAATTGAAGAGTATGCGCGCGAGGGATTACGCATGGTGGCGGCGGCGTGGAAACCTGCCACGCCAGGACAAACCGAACTGACGCATCAGGATCTGCAGCAGGGCATGATTCTGCTTGGCATCGCCGGGATGATGGATCCGCCACGGCCCGAAGCCATCACCGCGATTGGCGACTGCCTGCAAGCCGGGATTCGCGTCAAAATGATCACCGGCGACCATCCGCAAACCGCGATGAGTATTGGGCAGATGCTGGGGATCGGTAACGCCAGTACCGCCATTACCGGACGCGAATTGGAAGTAATGGACGATCACCAACTCGG
>NZ_DAMBSA010000063.1:0-16121 GCF_032054795.1 Pantoea sp. CTOTU49201 | reverse complement strand
ACAGCAACTGGCTGGCGGTGGTGGTGACGGTGGTGACGCTAGCGATCCTCGGCATTACTTTGCTGGTCTCAATGCTCGATGCACGTCTGCAAGCGCGCACCTCGATCCTCGCCCACTCGCTGGCGGAAGCCAACCGTGAGCTGGCACAGCTGGCGCTACACGATAACCTGACGCGTCTGCCCAACCGTATTTTGTTGGAAGATCGCCTCGAACAAGCTCTCAATAAAGCCAACCGCGAGAAGTCGCAGTTTGCGCTGATGTTTATGGATCTCGACGGCTTCAAAGCAGTTAACGACGCCTTTGGTCACCACGTTGGCGACAATCTACTGATCGGCGTTACCGAGCGCATGACCGAACAGATGAAAGGGCACTACACGCTAGCGCGTATGGGCGGCGACGAATTTGTGCTGCTGCTGGAAATTGATGAACCCAACGATGCCGCCGCGGTCGCCGATACGCTGGTGAAAGCGGTGGATCGTCCATTTGATATCTCGCGCTATGAGCTGGTGGTGTCGCTGAGTATCGGTATTGCGGTCTATCCTGGCGATGGCAAAGATGAGCGCGAGCTGATGTTCAACGCCGATGCCGCCATGTATCACACCAAAAACAACGGTCGCAACGGCTACACCTTCTTCCAGCCGTCGATGAATACGCTGGCGCAGTCGCAATTGCAGCTGAATAACGATTTGTGGCAAGCGCTGGATAACGAAGAGTTACGTCTGTTCTATCAGCCAAAATATTGCGCGCCGAGCGGCCCGATCCTGGGTTTTGAAGCGCTGCTGCGCTGGCAGCATCCTTCACGCGGTTTACTGGCGCCGGACGCCTTTCTGCCGATGGCGGAAAAGACCGGCATGATCATTAACATCGGCAATTGGGTAATCAACGAAGCCTGTCGCCAGCTGCGTTCCTGGCATCTGCAAGGCCATCCGCACTGGTCGGTGGCGGTTAACCTCTCGGCGCTGCAGTTTGAGCAGAATAACCTGATCGAAACCGTTACCGAGGCGCTGGCGCAGCACCAGATTCCGGCTGAACTGCTGACGCTGGAAGTGACCGAAACCACGGCGATGCGCGATCCGGAAGAGAGCGTGCGTATCCTCACCGAGCTCACCAACATGGGCGTGAAAGCCTCGATTGACGATTTCGGCACCGGCTACTCCAGCTTGTTATATCTCAAGCGGTTACCGGCCAGCGAGCTGAAAATCGATCGCGCCTTTGTTAACGAACTGCAGGCGCACTCCGAAGATGCCACCATCGTCTCCGCGATTGTCGCGCTGGCGCAGTCGCTGCACCTGAAAGTGGTGGCTGAAGGGGTAGAAACCCAGGATCAGCAGGCGTTCCTCACCGGCTTGGGCTGCGATACCTTGCAGGGCTATTTACTGGGCAAACCGGTTCCGCCGGAGCGTATCGCTGAGCTACCGAATTTCTACGAAGAAGTGTTAGAGCTGGAGCGCATGCCTTAACCCCCGATTCATTCCCTCTCCCGCTTGCGGGAGAGGGTTAGGGTGAGGGAAACTAGCCGCCAAATCCTCTACATCGGAGTTAGGGTGGCGAAATATCAGCAGTTGGTGGAGCAGCTTCGTACGCAAATCGAGGCCCGCATCTGGCCGCCGGGTGAAAAACTGCCGTCGCTGCGCCAGCAGGCGGAGCAAAGCGGATTAAGCCTGATGACGGTGATGCACGCCTATGAAGTGCTGGAGAGTCAGGGCTGGATCGTCTCGAAGCCGCAATCCGGCTACTACGTGGCACCGCGCGCTGCCGAGAGTCGTCCGCGCCTGCCAACCCAGGAGATCGCCAAAACCGATCAGGCCGATACCAACAGCTTTGTGTTTGATGTGCTGCAGGCCACGCGCAATCCCGCCATCATGCCGTTTGGCTCCGCCTTTCCCGATCCCGAACTCTTCCCGCAGCGCCAGCTGATGCGCTCGCTGGTGAAAGTCTCACACAATCTGAAACCCACCGATGCGCTCAACAACTTGCCGCCAGGTAATGAAGCGCTGCGTAAAATTCTCGCCCAGCGCTATGCGCAGCAGGGCATTACGCTATCGCCGGATGACATCGTCATCACCAACGGTGCAATGGAAGCGCTCAATCTGAGCCTGCAAGCGGTCACCGAACCCGGTGATTGGGTGATCCTGGAAAATCCGTCATTTTATGGCGCGCTGCAGGCGATTGAACGTCTTAAGCTGAACGCGATAGCCATCGCCAGCGATGTGGAGCATGGCATGGATTTGGAGGAGCTGGAGCAGGCGCTACAGCGCTGGCCGGTGAAAGCCTGCTGGCTGATGACCAATCGGCAAAATCCGCTCGGCTTTACCCTGAGCGCCGAGCGCAAGCAGCAGCTGGTGGCACTGCTGGCGAGCTACAACGTCGCGATGATTGAAGACGACGTATACGGCGATCTGTATGAAGGGCATGACAAACCACTGCCGGCCAAAGCCTTTGATCGCGACGGCAACGTGCTGCACTGCGGCAGTTTTTCGAAGAATCTGGTAGCGGGATTTCGCGTCGGTTGGGTGGCAGCAGGACGACACGCGCAGCGCGTGCAGCGTATTCAGTTGATGAGCACGCTGTCGACCAGCGCGCCGATGCAGCTGGCACTCGCCGATTTCCTCAGTACGCGCAGTTACGATACCCATTTGAAGAAGCTGCGCCAGACGCTGGCAAAGCGTAAGCAGCTGGCGCAACAGGCGCTGCGCCGCGTATTGCCTGTCGATGCCAGCATCAGCGACACGCCGGGCGGCTATTTTCTTTGGGTGGCGCTGCCGGCGCAGATCAACACCACAGAGCTCTATCATTTGGCGTTGCAGCAGGGGATTAGCATCGCGCCCGGCCAGCTGTTTTCCAGCAGCGAAGGTTTCAGCCACTGTTTCCGCTTTAACACCGCCTGGCCATGGGATGCACGCGCCGAAGCGGCGGTAGAAACGTTGGGAACACTGATCGCCGGGCTAAACGGTTAAACGTGGGCTGCCTGCTGGTGGCCCCAGGTCAGATAGTAGACGTCGTAGAAATCCACTTCACCTTTCTGCTTCATCAGACGATCAATGCCGCTGCGCACCCGATCCGGCGTGTGCGGATTATCGAGAATTTTGTCCAGCGCCTGCTGCGAAACTGGCTGCACGTAATACCACTCGCCGTTGTAGCACACGCGCAAATCCAGCGTATCGATATCTTCGAAACGATATTTCGGGTTGATATCCATCAGCATCAGCACGCTCATCACCACCACAAACGCCGTGGCAAACCAAAAAGCCGGCCAGCCGAGCATGTCGGTTGAGAAGATCAGCGCCACGCACAGCGCATAGCACAAGTACATGATGGCCCAGAGTCCCGGATGGGTTTTGAGGAAGGAAAAGCTAAAGCGCGGCAAATTATCACGCTGTCCTTCACGGTTCAGTGTGGCGATTTCGTCGAGCAGGATTTGTTTGATCGCGTCCATTGTTCACCTCTAATTATCACTGCCTGCCAGTAAAGCACATAACAGTGAAGCGAATTAGAGACAGATTTGGTGTGATTTTTTATAACAGTTGAGGTGCGCATGAATGCGCACCCTACAATGACCGTATCAAACATGAGTAGGGTCGCCATTTATGGTGACCGAAAAATGCAACGGTCAGGCATTTGCTAACTTACCTGACCCACAATCTGCAAATTCGCCTCATCGGGCACTTCGTTATACGACAGCACATTCAGCCCGTTCGCAAACAGACGTGCGTAGCGCGCAATCAGCGGACGAAGCTGCGGCGTCACCAGCAGCACCTGCGTCAGGTTCTGCGCTTTCAGCTGCTCCATCATCACCGGCAGCGTGCTCTGCAGCTGCGTCAGGATATTCGGATCAACCGGGAAGCTATCCAGCGCCACTTTGCCGGCTTGCTGCGCCTGATTCAGCGCCGCCAGCAGCAAATTCTCCAGGCTGTTCTCCAGCGTATACGCCGACAACGGTTTATTGTCTGGCGCAATCGCCGCCACCATGGCGCGACGTAAGGCAAAGCGCACATCTGACGAAAGCAGGATTGGATCCTTGGTGATCGACGCGCTTTCCAGCAAGGTGGTGGCGATGGTGGTGATGTCTTTCAGCGACACCTGATCATTGAGCAGTAAACGATAGACTTTCAGTTGCAAACTGTAATTCACTGCCGCATTAAGATCGTCGGACAGTTTTGGTGCCACGCTCGCCAATCTTTGATGCAGCTGCGTGATGTCGTCATAGTTGAACAACTCTGGCAGATTCTCGCGCACCACTTTATTGACATGCGTTGCTACCACGCTGGCGCAATCCACTACCTGATAACCCAAATTAAGTGCCTTCGCCTTCTGCTCGGGTAAAATCCACGTCACCGTCATGTTGTAAGCCGGATCAATATCCAACACGCCATCGATCTCGCCATACTGTTCAGGCGTAGGGATCGCCATCAAACGATCGGCATGCACTTCACCCACAGCGGTACGTACTCCGTTGATCTTTATTGCATACTGCGCAGGTTTGAGATGGAAATCCTCGCGCAGGGCGATCTCTGGCAGCAGTACGCCGCTGGTTTCCGACACAACCTGTCGCACGCCGCGCATCCGTTGAGTCAGCGGCGCACCTTTACCTTTATCCACCAACGTCACCAGCTTATAGCCAAGATTCAGGCCAATAGGCTCAACCATCGGGATATTATCCCAGCCAATTGCTAGCTGATCTTCCGGTTGTGCCAGCGCCTGCTGGATGGCATCCATGTCGCTGTGATCTTTGGTCGGTGCTTTTATTCCACGGCCCTGACGCCAGGCGGAGAACAGCAGCAGACCGGCGAACAGCAGAAACACCGTATGTGGCATACCGGGCACGATTGCCAGCACAAACATTACGGCGGCGGCGGTATAAAGCGTGCCAGGTCGCGCCAGCAGCTGCGACTTGATGTCATCGCCCATGTCCGCGCCATCACTGATGCGGGTGACGATAATTGCCGCTGCGGTTGAGAGCAACAGCGATGGAATCTGCGCCACCAAACCATCACCAATGGTCAGCAACACATACTGTTCAAACGCCTGTCCTGCCGGCAAACCGTGCTTGAACACACCAATCAAAATACCGCCAATCACGTTGATCAGCAGGATCATGATCCCGGCGATGGCATCACCACGCACGAATTTAGATGCGCCATCCATTGCGCCGTAGAAGTCGGCTTCGTTCGCCACATCTTTACGGCGCAGGCCGGCCTGTTCCTGATTGAGTAAGCCGGCATTGAGATCGGCATCGATCGCCATCTGCTTGCCGGGCAACGCATCCAGCGTAAAGCGCGCTGATACTTCCGAGATACGCTCTGCGCCTTTGGTCACCACCACGAAGTTGATCATCAAACGTGCCGCCAAAAGGGCTAATCACAGCCATCACGGTGGCGCGTGGAAAGTTGCTTTTGCCGACTTCACCCTGGCGATGATGGCGCTATTTATGGTGCTGTGGATTACCGCGTCGGTGAGTGTCGAAGAGCGCAAAGAGATCGTCGCACAGCTGAATGGCGCATCGATTTTTGATGGTTCGGCATTCAATCCGTTTGAGCAGGACGGCGGCAGGAGTGATGCGCCGCTCGGCGACACATTGGAAGTCAGCCAAAAGGAAGAGGCCCCCAAGCCAGCCGATATGCTGCAGTCTGGTGGCAAGCCACAGGAGCACCTGGATAGCGTGCTGTCACGTTCCGACGCTGAGCTGGCGAAACTGTACAAACAGATTCAACACATTATCAAAAGCTATAACGCGCAGGATGTGCTTTCCCTGGAAACCCTGCCACAAGGATTGCGTATTCTTGTGCAAGACGACCAGTCTCGCATGATGTTTCCGCGCGGAAGTGCGGTGTTGACGCCCTATTTTCAGAAATTGCTGACCGAACTCGGCCCGGTATTTAACCGTATCGATAACAAAATCATGATCAGCGGCCACACGGATGCCGCTAAGTACAGCGGCAACGCGGCTTACAATAACTGGAATCTATCTGGCGATCGCGCATTGGCTGCTCGCCGTGCGCTGGAGCGCGGTGGCCTGGAGAGTGAGCGCGTGTTGCAGGTTAATGCGATGGCCTCACGTATGCCGCTTGACAGAGAAGATGCGATGAGTGCGCGCAATCGCCGCATCGAAATTCTGGTGTTAACCGATGCCGCTGCTGAAACCTTATTCCAATTTTATGGCCGCGAAGGGGAGAACGTCGTGAAACCCATCGCTGAGCGCCTGCGATAACCTGTCAGTGCCTTTGAATCGCTTTTTTTGATTCTACCGGTGGCGAAATCCACCGGTTTTTTTTCGTTTAAAATTTATGCGGCGATCCGCCGTAGGGGCGCCATTCATGGCGACCACTAATCACCCGCACGCGATGTTAATAATGTTGCCAATAAATTTGACTTTAGTTAGCTAAATCATTCTTTTATGTGAATTTTGTTGGCGGGCGCACATTGCAATGCCGCTTTGGTAAGCCACAATTAAGCATCGTAATTAACCGGAGAAAGAGTATGACTGCCAACAACTCCAGCCTGCTGTTACTGATGTCTTTCGCCGCCGGCACCTTTTCCGCTGGATCCTCCAGCAATCCGCAACATTTGATGCTGTCGCTGCCGTCCGGCGGCGTGCCCAACAGCCCGTTACCGTTGATCATCTGGCCTGGCATCGTGCCGTATGACGCTGAAAATCCCACCGAAGACAGCGCCGTCTGGTTTGAAACCACCTTTACCCGCAACGGTTGGCCTGCCGCGTGGCGTGCGCCGATCTTCCCGTATACGCATTACCATCCGAACACCCATGAAGTGCTGGGCGTCGCTGCCGGTTGGGCGGAAGTACTGTTCGGCGGCGACAGCGGTCGCATGGTGACGTTGCGCGAAGGCGACGCGGTGTTGATCCCCGCAGGCGTTGGCCACAAACAGGTCTTTGCCTCAGAGGATTTTTTCACCGTTGGCGCCTATCCTGAAGGCATGTCCCCGGAAACCGTGCGTGATGAGCCGTCGCGTTTACGTGCGTCGAAGGAGAAGATCCAGCATGTTCCACTGCCGCACCACGATCCCTTTACCGGTGGCGAAGGCGCGATGACGGAGATCTGGCTGCCAATCGCGCAGCAGCTGATGCACCAGTAAAGTGCAAAACAGCCATTTCCGTAGACGCGGCGCGTGTGCCATGCCGGGGGCGAGCCTCTGGCACAGTTTGTGCAGGAGATAGTGAGGTCCTCTGACAAGCGCCGGGTAAATCATGAAAGAAAGCTACCAGATAGCATCGCACTTCTATGATGAGATGTTGCTGAGCGATGGCCAACACCGCGCTCACTACCAGCAATACTGGGAATGGTTACAACAGGCGGATAAAGAGGCTGTGGCGCGCAAGCGCGAAGAGGCGGAACTGCTGTTTCATCGCGTCGGCATCACCTTTAACGTTTACGGTGATGATGGCGGCGCGGAACGTTTAATTCCCTTCGACAGCGTGCCGCGCATCATTCCTGCCAGCGAGTGGGCGATGCTTGATCGCGGCATTCGCCAGCGCGTGCAAGCCCTCAACGCCTTCCTGCACGATATCTATCATCAGCAACTGATCCTCAAAGCCGGCATTGTGCCTGCTGAACAGGTGCTGGTGAACGATCAATATCAGCCCTGTATGCAAGGCGTCGATCTGCACCGCAATATCTATGCGCATATTGTCGGCGTGGATATGGTGCGCAATAACGATGGCGAATATTACGTGCTGGAGGACAATCTGCGCACGCCGTCTGGCGTCTCCTACATGCTGGAGAACCGTAAGATGATGATGCGCCTCTATCCTGAACTGTTCGCCGGGCAGCACATCGCGCCGGTTGAGCGTTATCCTTCGCACCTGCTGCAAACCCTGCGGGAAAGTTCGCCGGTTAACGATCCGGTGGTGGTGGTGCTGACGCCGGGTCGCTTTAACAGCGCCTACTTTGAGCACAGCTTCCTTGCCCAGCAGATGGGCGTTGAGCTGGTAGAGAGCGCCGATCTGTTTGTGAAAGATGGCGCGGTGATGATGCGCACCACCGCCGGGCCGTGCAAAGTCGATGTGATCTATCGTCGCGTGGATGATGCCTTCCTCGATCCGCTGGCGTTCCGCCCGGATTCGATGCTCGGCGTGCCGGGCTTATTATCGGTATATCGATCCGGCAACGTGGTGCTGGCGAATGCGATCGGCACCGGTGTCGCCGATGACAAATCGATCTACCCGTATGTGCCGGACATGATCCGCTTCTACCTCGACGAAGATCCGATCCTCAATAACGTGCCGACCTGGCAATGCCGCAAACCGCAGGATCTCACCTATGTGCTGGCCAACCTGGCGAAAATGGTGGTGAAAGAGGTACACGGCGCAGGCGGTTACGGCATGTTGATTGGGCCGGTGGCGAGCCAGCAGGAGCTGAGTGATTTCCGCGATCGCCTCAAAGCGCGGCCGGAAAACTACATCGCGCAGGACACGCTGTCGCTCTCGACGTGCCCGACCTTTATCGACAACGGCCTCGCGCCACGCCATATCGATCTGCGTCCGTTTGCGCTGTGCGGCGCGGATATTCGTCTGGTGCCCGGCGGCTTAACCCGCGTGGCGCTGAACGAAGGTTCGCTGGTGGTGAACTCGTCGCAGGGCGGCGGCACCAAGGACACGTGGGTTCTGGAGGATGACGCATCATGCTAAGCCGCACGGCCAGTGGCCTTTATTGGATGGCGCGCTATCTCGAACGCGCAGAACAACTCGCACGCGTGTTGGACGTCACCAACCGTTTGTCATTAATGCCAGTGCGTGGCAGCCAGGGCGATGAGCTGCTACTGCCGCTTAATCTCACTGGCACACGGGAACTGTTTGAAACCCTGAATGGCCGCTTCACCATGCCGCAGCTGTTCAACTTCTTCGCCCTCGATGACCGCAATCCGTGCAGCATTTTCAGCTGCTGGCAGGAGGCGTGGAACAACGCGCATGCGGTGCGCGGCAGTTTGTCGTCGGAAGTGTGGGAGAGCATCAACTCGACGTGGATTGAGATGCGTAACACGCGGCGACGCGGCATTACCAGCGCTAACGCCGACACCTTTTTCGATTGGGTGAAAGAGCGCTCGCACCTGTTTCGTGGCGCGATGTTTGGCACCTTACTGCGCGGCGATGCGATGAGTTTTATCCGCATCGGCACGCTGATGGAGCGCAGCGACGGCACTGCGCGTTTGCTGAGCGTGAATCAGCAATTGCTGGAGCAGCAGTCGGATTCGGTACGCGAGTATTATTGCCTCGACACCTTGCTGCGCGCGGTATCGGCGCGTGAAGCTTACAACGCCATCTTCAAGCAGCAGCTGTTGCCAGATCTGGTGAATGAGATGCTGATCCTGCGCAGCGAAAGCCCGCGATCGCTGCACTCCTGTATTGATGAGATCGCCACGCAGTTAGAGAACATCGGCAGCAGCGGCGAAGATCGCCCGCGCTATTTGATCACCGTGCTGCTGGCCGAGATGCGCTTCAGTACCTGGGAAAGTCTCACCAACGAAGGCTTGTATCACTGGCTCAATGAATTCCTGACGCGCCTGAATGCGCTGGCAGAGAGCATCAATCACACCTATCTGGAGGCTAAATGAGACTGAACATCGAGCATAAAACCCGTTACGCCTATGAACATCAGGTGACACTCAGCACCCAATATCTGCGCCTGACGCCGCAAAACTCGGTGCATCAGCAGATTATCTCGTGGGATCTCGAGCTGCCGTGTGAAGCGACCTGCACGCAGGATGCGTACGGCAATGTGATGCATGTGCTGACGCTGGATACGCCGCATCAGCAGTTGGATATCGCCGCGCGCGGCGTGGTGGAGATCCTTGATGATGGCGAATGGGCGCCCGATCCGGAATCGTTATTGTCGCCATTGGTGTTTCTGCGCACGTCGCCGCTGACGCAGCCGGACGGTGAGATCCGTGAGTTCGCCAAGCGCTACTGGCGACCGGAAAAACCGCTGTCCAGCCTGGAAAAACTCATGGATGAACTGCTGCTGAAGATGCCGTATCGTCCCGGCAGCACCTTGGTCACTGATGCCGCCACGAAAGTATTTGCCGCCGGCAGCGGCGTTTGCCAGGATCACAGTCACGTGTTTCTCGCCTGCTGTCGTAGTCTGGGGATTCCGGCGCGCTATGTGAGCGGCTATCTCTATACTGAAAACGTTGAGCACGTCGCCACTCACGCCTGGGTTGAAGCCTGGCTGGATGGCAGTTGGCACAGCTTTGATATCACCAATAATACTCGCAGCACGCGCCAGCATTTACGCCTGGCGGTCGGCGTGGATTATCTCGATGCGTGTCCGGTGCGCGGTATGCGGCTGGGCGGCGGCGGTGAAGATATGCTGGCGGTGGCTGCGGTGCTTCAGGTGCATGCGCAGCAGTAATCAGAACAGGCGTGACTATGACTTATTGTGTGGCAATGCGTTTATCGTCAGGGATGATTTTTGTATCCGATTCACGCACCAATGCGGGCGTTGATCATATTTCCTCGTTCCGCAAATTGCATGTGTTTCAGGTCGACGATGAACGTACGCTGGTGCTGCAAAGCGCCGGCAATCTGGCCACCACGCAGAGCGTGCTGAGCCTGCTGCGACGCAACAACGGCGATAGCGATCAACCGAATTTGCTGAATGGACGATCGCTGTATGACATTGCGCTGATGGTGGGCGAAACGCTGCGCGAGGTGATCAAGCGCGATGGCGAGGAGTTTGGCGGCACGCTGCTACTGGGCGGGCAGATTCGCGGCGAAGAGCCGCGACTGTTCCAGATCTACCCGCAGGGCAACTTCATTGAAGCCAGCGTGGATACGCCTTATTTTCAGATTGGTGAAAGCAAGTACGGTAAACCGATTATTGACCGCGTGCTGCGCTACGAAACACCGCTCAGCCAGGCGATGCAGTGTGCGTTGATTTCGATGGATTCGACGCTGGCGAGTAATATTTCGGTGGGTTTACCGCTGGATGTGATGGTCTATCGCACCGACAGTTTCAGCGACAGCGAGCAATATCACATCACCGAACATCATCCCTATTTTTCTCAAATTCGTCAGTTGTGGAGTAAAGGTCTGTTAAGCGTCTTTTCACAGCTGCCGCCGTTGAAGCTCTAACTCAGTAGGGTCGCCATTAATGGCGACCTGCTCATTCAAACCAACTCATTCAATTTCGCTGTCATATTAATCCCACTAATCCCTTTTAGACCTAACTTACGCAGGATTTTTATTTTATAGGTACTGACAGTTTTACTACTCAACTGTAATTGTGAAGCGATCTCTTTATTACTCATTCCCGACGCGAGTTTGACTAAAACAATCAATTCACGGCGCGTCAGGCTCATCAATTTCTCGCTTTCAATCAATTCCCCGGCGTCAGCAGCGGCATGAGTGATGGGATAAAAGCGTTTACCTCGCTCCACTTCTTTTATAGCCGTTATCAGCGTATCTAAATTCCCGCGCTTATAGACATAACCTTCCACGCCTAATTGCAAGCAACATCGTTGATAAAAAAGACTTTCCGAAGCAGTGAACACGATGATTTTCTGTTCTGGCATCGCACGCTTAATATCTGCTATCAGCGGAATGCCTGCGCGGCCGGGCATGGTGAGATCGAGCAGTACAACGTCTGGACGTATTTGGTGAAGCTCAGTAATCAGCATATCTCCCTTCTGTGCAGTTCCGACAATTGCATAGTGATAAGAATCTAAAAGTGCCTGAATACCCGCACAGATTAACGGATGGTCATCAACAATAAATACCGAATGAATCATATGTGTAGCCCAGAGGAAAAATAAAAAAATAAATGCAAAGTTAAAACACCATTTAAGAAACCTTAAAAACTGGTGTGACCAGATTAATTCACGCTGCTTAACAATAAGCATTAAGCTATGTCTTGAATTTGCGGCTTTAAGGTCAGTTTTGGTTTTTTATGCGTAAGAACAAGGAAAGTGACCGCTTTTTCGGCTCCTGGCACCACGTAGTCATAAATCTGAAAACAAGCCGTTTTAACGTCGAGGCGATAAACCGCTGCGCATAAAAAGGTGAATGATGTTTTCAGTTGATCAGCTTCTCGATACTTACTGGCCTGGCCATCAACCAGCGAACTGGCAAAAAAGAGCCCTGAAATGGGCGGTTCGTGAACATGAATTCCAGGCATTTGCCGCCCGCTATCGCCATCTCAAAGGCGTGGATATGGTGGAGCAAGTGCTGGAGCACCTGGATGTGCGCTGTGAATTGAGTGAACGCGATTTAGAGCAGATTCCCACGCGCGGGCCGGTGGTGATCGTTGCCAATCATCCGCTCGGCGCGCTGGATGGCCTGGCGCTGCTGGCGGCGGTTTCGCAGGTACGACGTGATGTAAAAATTGTCGCTAATCGCATGTTGATGATGCTGGAACCGATCAACAACATGATGCTGCCGGTGGATAACATGGGCAACCGCACCAGCCGCGAACAGCTGACGCACATGCAGCAGCATCTCGATAATCAGGGCGTGCTGATCATCTTCCCGGCGGGCGAAGTGTCGCGCCTTTCCAGCCGTGGCGTACGCGATCGTCACTGGCACCACAGCTTCTTACGCCTCGCCGCCCGCGCTCGCGCGCCGATCGTGCCGGTGCATGTAGTGGGGCGCAACAGCCTGGCGTTCTACGCCGCCGCTAAAATAGCCTCGCCGCTGGCGTTATTAATGCTGGTACGCGAAATGTTTCGCCAGCGCGGTACGCGCATCAAACTGCACATCGGCGAGCAGATCCCCTTTGCCAACTGGCATGATGGCCACACGCCGGGCAAAGAGCTGGCGAAGCGGCTGCGCAAACATCTCTATCGCATTGGACAAGGGCGGCGCGGCCTGTTCCAGACCGAAGCGGCGATTGCGCGGCCGGAAGATCGTGCCGAGCTGAAAAAAGCGCTAATGGAGAGCGAGCGACTCGGCACACTGCCGGATGGCAAGCAGATCTACCTGTGGCGACGCAACGGTGCCAGCTGGGTGCCGCTGCTACGTGAGCTTGGACGTTTACGCGAAGTGGCTTTCCGCGCAGTGGGCGAGGGCAGCGGGCGGCGTCGCGACCTCGACAAATACGATGATGATTACTATCACCTGATTCTGTGGGATGACGATGCGCTGGAGATCGTCGGTGCCTATCGCTTTATTCCCGGCGCTGAGCAGCTGGAGCGCCGTGGGCTGGAAGGTATTTATAGCGACAGCCTGTTCCACTACGACGAGCGCATGTTGCCGATCATCAATCAAGGTCTGGAGCTGGGCCGCAGTTTTATTCAGCCCGCCTATTGGGGTAAACGCGGTCTCGATTATCTGTGGATGGGCATCGGTGCCTACATCGCGAAGTATCCGGAAACCCGCTATCTGTTTGGTCCGGTTTCAATCTCGGGCGGCATGCCGCTGGCGGCGCGCGATCTGCTGGTGGCGTTTTATCGTATGTATTTCCCTACCGAACTGCCGCTGGCGACCTCACGCCGCCCTTATCCGGCCTCGCTGCCGGAAGTGCTGGCGCAGTTTACCGGCGATAATTACAGCGAAGATTTACGCCGGTTGAAGCATTTGCTGGCGAACCTCGGCACCGCCATTCCGACGCTCTACAAGCAATATTCCGAGGTGTGCGAGCCGGGCGGCGTGCAGTTTATCGATTTCGGCAGCGATCCTGATTTCAATAACTGTATCGATGGTTTGGTGCTGGTGGATCTGACGCGGGTGAAGCCCGCGCGTTATGAGCGGTATATCGGCATGCATTTGTGAATCGGTCGCCATAAATGGCGACCCTACGACGGGACAGGCATTTGTAGGGTCGCCATTTATGGCGACCTGGCCCAATGTCATGGAATCGTCATCACAGTGTCGTAGGGTCTTAGCCGGACTGTTAGCGAAAGGCCAGGAACATGGCATCAATCACACTGCGCGGGCTGCGCAAATCCTTTGCGGCGCAGCCGGTATTGCAAGACATCTCGCTGCAGATTGCGCAGGGAGAATTCATCGCCGTATTGGGGCCTTCGGGCTGCGGCAAAACCACCTTGCTGCGCTTGCTGGCCGGATTTGAAATCGCCGATGGCGGAGAAATCCACGTTGGCGACCGCTGCTTCGCTGCGCCGGGCGTGCATCTGCCGCCGGAAGATCGCCAGCTTGGCGTGGTATTCCAGAGCTACGCGCTGTGGCCGCATATGACGGTGGCGGAGAACGTTTCTTACAGCCTGAAAGTCAACGGCGTAGCGCGTGCCGATCGCGAGCGCCGCACGCAGCAGGCGCTGGAGCTGGTGGGATTAGAAGCCTTCGTCGCACGTCGTCCTGCCGATCTCTCCGGCGGCCAGCGTCAGCGTGTGGCGCTGGCGCGTTGTTTAGTCGCGCAGCCAACGCTGGTTTTGCTGGATGAGCCGCTCGCCAACCTTGATGTCCACCTGCGCGCCACCATGGAAGAGGAGTTCCGCCGCTTCCATCATCACAGCCGCGCCACCTTGCTCTACATCACCCACGATCAGCATGAAGCGATGGCGCTGGCCGATCGCATCGTGGTGATGGATGCCGGGCGCGTGATGCAGTTCGCCACGCCGCAAACGCTGTGGCGTGAACCGGCGAATGCCATGGTCGCGCGCTTTATTGACGACGGCAAGGTGCTGGCGGTCAGCGATATCGAACCGCTTGGCGATGGCCGCGCCTTTGCCACGCTGTGCGGCCTGCGCGTGCCGTTGCGCTGCGCGCTGGATCAGCGCCCGCAGCCACAGGCGCAAGCCAGTTTTCATGCAGTCGATTTCCATTTAGCCGCGCCGGGCGAACCGCAGTTTGCCGCACGGGTGCAGCGGGTGATTTATCGCGGCGGTCACCATCAACTGAATGTGGTTCCGCTGGATGCGCCCGAGTGCAGCATCACGCTGCTGCTGGCCGATCAACCTTTACCCGCTGTCGATGCCACTTTAGGTGTGGCAGTGCGCGACGGCTGGATTCTTCCTTCTTAACTTCTTAAACCTTCAGGGAAATGCTATGCGTACGTCGTTCAACGTGTTGATGTTAGCCAGTGGATTATTGGTTTCTGCCGCCAGCTTTGCCGACGAGGCACCGGCAGGAAAATTGGTGGTTTACACCTCGCAGGCACCGGAAATTGCCCAGCAAACCATGGATGCTTTTAAAGCTGCCTATCCCAATGTGCAGGTCGAGTGGACACGCAACGGCACCACGCAGTTAATGAACGTGCTGCGTACCGAAATGATGAGCGGTGAAGCCAAGCCGGATGTGCTGCTGATTGCCGACGCCATCAACCTCGGCGCGCTGAAAAACGAAAACCATCTTTACAGCTACAGCGATGCGCCGCTCAGCCACATCAATCCGTCGTTCTACGACAAAGACAAAACCTTCTTCGGTACCAAAATCATCGCCACGGTGATTGCCTACAACACCCAGCACGCGCAGCCGATTGATAGCTGGAACGCGCTGGCGGTCGATGCCAATAAAGGGCAGATTGCGGTGCCAAGCCCGCTTTACTCCGGCGCGGCGCTCTACAAGCTGCACACCGATATCAACACGCCGTCGATTGGCTGGAGCTTCTATAAGAAGCTGGCGGCCATCGGCGTAGCGCCGCAGGGCGGCAACGGTCCGGCGCTGAAAGCGGTCGCCAGCGGACTGGATAAGTACGGCATCATCACCGACGCCGACGTGATTCTGGCGAAGAAAAAGGGCTCTCCGGTGGATCTGGTCTATCCGAAAGAGGGCGTTTCCTACGTCACCGAGCCGGTTGCCATTATGAAAACCGCGCACAACCTGCCGGCTGCCAAAGCCTTCGTCAACTTTATGCTGTCCGAGCAAGGCCAGAAGCTGGTGGTCGAGCAGGGCAACCGTCCGGTGGATGATCGCGTCTCAGCACCGGAAGGCTTCACGCCGATCAACAAAATCAAACTGCTATCGCCGGACGTGGCGAAAGCGATTAATGAAGATGCGGCAGTGCGCGATCAGTTCACCGCGCTGTTCGGCGGCTAAGCATGAGCGTGTTGAGCAACGAATGGTGCAGTGCGGCACGCAAAGCGCCGCGCGTTAACAGCGAACGGTTGATTCTGGCGCTGATGGTGCTGCTGATTGGCTTGCTGTCGGTGGCACCGCTGATGCGGTTGGTGTGGACCGCCATTGCGCCCAACGGCGTGCCGGATATCGCGCGCTT
>NZ_DAMBSA010000062.1:0-16174 GCF_032054795.1 Pantoea sp. CTOTU49201 | reverse complement strand
ATGTGGCCCTGAGCGGCAACGGCTTCTTCCGTATGACCGATACCAGCGGCGCAGTTTACTACTCGCGTAATGGCCAGTTCACGCTGGATGCCAACCGTAACCTGGTCAACACCCAAGGCTTATCCGTCACCGGCTATCCAGCCACCGGCACGCCGCCAACTATTCAGACCGGTGCTAACCCGGTTGCGCTGAGTGTACCGACCACCCAGATGTCAGCCCGCGCGACCACCACGGCGACACAGGTTGCCAACCTGAACTCCACCAGCACCGCGCTGGATGACACCAAATTCGATGCGTCGGCGGTTGATACCTATAACGCTAAAAGCACCGTGACCGTTTATGACTCACAGGGTAACGACCACGCGCTAGATTTGTACTACGTCAAAACTGCGGATAACACCTGGTCAGTACATGCGATTGACTCTACAACCGGTAAAAGCGCCGGTAATTTTGCTGTTGGCTTCGACGAAAGCGGGAATATGACCAGCCTGGGTGGCGTCAATGGCGCAACCACCGTTGGTCTTTCTATTGATGGCAGCAACGGTGCCGCTGCGGGCCAGGCTATCACGCTGAACATGAGCGGCAGCCTGCAGCAGAACTCCGGTGCGACCACCTTCGGTAACCCAACACAGGATGGTTATGCGCCAGGCGATCTGACCAGCTATGCCATCAACGATGACGGCACCATCACCGGTACCTACTCCAACCAGAAAACCCAGCTGCTGGGTCAGGTGGTGCTTGCCAGCTTCTCTAACCCGGAAGGCCTGAAGTCTGAAGGCGACAACGTCTGGTCTGCGACCAGCTCTTCGGGTCAGGCAGCGATCGGTTTGGCGAACACCGGCACCTACGGTTCATTGACCGCTGGCGCGCTGGAAGCGTCTAACGTCGATATGAGCCAGGAACTGGTCAACATGATCGTGGCACAGCGCAACTATCAGGCTAACGCCCAGACCATCAAAACTCAGGACCAGATTCTTAACACCCTGGTTAACTTACGTTAATTCGCTAACGGGATTGCTTTATGGATCACGCAATATATACCGCTATGGGCGCGGCCAGTCAGACGTTGGAGCAGCAGTCGGTAACGGCCAGCAACCTCGCCAACGCCTCAACGCCGGGCTTTCGTGCTCAGCTCAACGCGTTGCGCGCAGTGCCGGTCAGTGGCTGGTCGCTGCCAACGCGTACGCTGGTTGCCGCTTCCACGCCGGGCGCCGATATGTCACCGGGCTCGATGGATAACACCGGCCGCACGCTGGATGTAGGTGTCGCGCAGGACGGCTGGTTGGCAGTGCGTGCCGCTGACGGTACCGAAGCTTATACCCGCAACGGCAACATGCAGATCAGCTCGACCGGTATTTTGACCATTCAGGGCAATCCCGTGATGGGCGATGGCGGTCCGATCGCCATCCCGCAAGGTGCTGAATTGACCATCGCGGCAGACGGCACCATCACCTCGCGTAACGCCGGTGATGCACCCAATGCCACGGTGCAGATTGGTCGCCTGAAGCTGGTGCGTGCCACCGGTAAAGAGATGCAACGCGGTGATGACGGCATGTTCCGTCCTAACCAGCAAACCCAGGCGACGCGCGGCGCTGCGCTGGCGAACGATGCCACCATGACGGTGATGCCTGGCGTGCTGGAGGGCAGTAACGTGAAGCCGGTGGAAACCATGGTCGATATGATCGCCAACGCCCGACGTTTTGAGATGCAGATGAAAGTGATCTCCAACGTTGATGAAAACGAACAAAAAGCTAACAGCTTGCTCAACATGAGCAGCTAAGGCGTAAGGAAAACACCATGATTCGTTCTTTATGGATCGCCAAAACCGGTCTTGACGCTCAACAAACCAACATGGACGTCATCTCCAACAACCTCGCGAACGTAAGCACCAACGGGTTTAAACGTTCGCGCGCGGTATTTGAAGATTTGATGTACCAAACCCTGCGTCAGCCGGGCACCCAGTCGTCGGAGCAAACCACGCTGCCGTCAGGTCTGCAGATCGGTACCGGTGTGCGCCCCGTTACCACCGAACGTCTGCATCAGCAGGGTAACCTGTCGCAGACCAGCAACTCGAAAGACGTGGCGATCAACGGCCAGGGTTATTTCGAAGTGCAGATGCCGGACGGCACCTCGGCGTATACCCGTGATGGTTCATTCCAGGTTGACCAGAACGGTCAGCTGGTGACCAACGCCGGTTATCCGGTGCAACCAGGCATCACCATTCCGGCCAACGCCACCAGCATCACTATCTCGCGTGATGGCGTGGTGAGCGTGACGCAGCAGGGCCAGACCAACCCGGCGCAGGTCGGTCAGCTGACGCTGAGCACCTTCATGAACGATGCGGGCCTGAATAGCCAGGGTGAAAACCTCTATCAGGAGACGCAGGCATCCGGTGCGGCAACGCAGAGCACGCCAGGCCAGAACGGCGCGGGTCTGCTGTATCAGGGTTATGTCGAAACCTCGAACGTCAACGTGGCGGAAGAGCTGGTCACCATGATTCAGACGCAGCGCGCCTACGAGATCAATAGTAAAGCGATCAGCACCTCCGATCAGATGCTGGCGAAGTTAACCCAGCTGTAATGCTGGTGTCGTTGGGCCAGCCTGGCTGGCCTGATTAAGCAACATGAATAAGGTTAGAACTCCGTGGCGAAGCAAGTGATTCTCAAGCCTGGTCATTGGTTGGTAGCCACGCTGCTACTCACTCTTAACGGTTGTGCGCTGGTTCCGCGCACGCCACTGGTGCAAGGGGCGACAACGGCAGAGCCGACGCCATCCGCACCGCCAGTGGTGAACGGTTCCATTTTTCAGGGCGTCGCACCGCTGAACTACGGCTATCAGCCGCTGTTTGAGGATCGCCGTCCACGCAACATTGGCGACACATTGACGATCACCTTGCAGGAAAACGTCAGCGCCAGCAAAAGTTCTTCCGCCAACGCCAGCCGCGATGGCAGCAACAGTTTTGGTGTGACAGGTGTACCAACCGGCCTCAGCGGTCTGGTGGGTGCCGGTGGCGAAAAAGCCACGCTGGATGCCAATGGCAAAAATGACTTCGCCGGCAAAGGTGGCGCGACGGCGAATAACACCTTTACGGGCACCATCACCGTCACCGTCAATCAGGTGTTGTCGAACGGCAACCTGCGCGTGGTGGGTGAGAAACAGATCGAAATTAACCAGGGCACCGAATTCATCCGCTTCTCGGGCGTGGTTAACCCGCGCACCATCAGCGCCAGCAATGCGGTGCTGTCGACCGCGGTGGCCGATGCACGTATTGAGTACGTCGGAAATGGTTATATCAATGAAGCGCAGACGATGGGCTGGTTCCAGCGTTTCTTCCTGAACGTCTCGCCGATGTAAGAGGTATTAAGAATGAATATGACGACTCTGCTCCGCCTGAGCCTCTGCTTGCTGCTCGGTTTTAGCGTGCTGGCGCATGCTGATCGCATCCGCGATCTGACCTCCGTACAGGGCGTGCGCGACAACCAGCTGATCGGTTACGGTTTGGTGGTGGGCCTTGATGGTACCGGTGACCAGACCACGCAAACGCCGTTTACCACGCAAACCGTGAGCAACATGCTCTCCCAGCTCGGTATTACCGTGCCGGCCGGCACCAATATGCAGCTGAAAAACGTGGCGGCCGTCATGGTGACCGCCAAGCTGCCGACCTTTGCGCGTCAGGGCCAAACCGTTGATGTGGTGGTTTCCTCGCTGGGTAACGCTAAAAGTTTGCGCGGCGGTACGCTGCTGATGACGCCGATGAAAGGCGTCGATAACCAGGTTTATGCGCTGGCGCAGGGTAACATTCTGGTTGGCGGTGCGGGCGCTTCAGCCGGTGGCAGCAGCGTGCAGGTTAACCAACTGAACGGTGGCCGCATTACCGGCGGCGCCACGGTAGAGCGTGAACTGCAGAGTAACTTTGGTAGCCAGAACACCATCAATCTGCAGCTGAATAATGAAGACTTCAGCATGGCACAGCGCATCGCCGACGCCATCAACAGCCGTGGTATTGGTTCCGCGCAACCGCTGGATGCGCGTACCGTGCAGATCCGCGTGTCGCCGAATAACAGTTCGCAGGTACGTCTGCTGGCCGAAATTCAGAACCTCGATGTTTCGGTACCGCTGGAAGATGCCAAGGTGATTATCAACTCACGTACCGGTTCGGTGGTGATGAACCGCGAAGTGACGCTGAATACTTGTGCGGTGGCGCAGGGCAACCTGTCGGTTACCGTCAATCAGCAGCAGAACGTCAGTCAGCCTGATACGCCGTTGGCGGGCGGTCAGACCGTGACCACCAACAATACCCAGATCGATCTGCGTCAGAGTGGCGGCGCGCTGCAACGGGTTAACGCCAGCGCCAACCTCAATAACGTGGTGCGTGCACTGAATGCGCTGGGTGCGTCACCGATTGAGCTGATGTCGATTTTGCAATCGATGGAAAGCGCAGGCTGCTTGCGCGCCAAACTGGAAATTATCTGATGAACGATACGCAATCGCTGGTGAATGCGGCGTACGACAGCCGCTCGCTGAACGACCTGAAACGCGAAGCCGCCGCCGACCCGAAAGGGAAGGCGATGCAGGTGGCCAAGCAGGTGGAAGGGATGTTCGTGCAGATGATGATGAAAAGTATGCGCGCAGCGCTGCCGCAGGATGGCCTGCTGAGCAACGATCAGACGCGGCTTTTCACCTCGATGTACGATCAGCAGATTGCGCAGGACATTGGCAAACGTGGTCTCGGCATGGCCGATATCATCGTTAAACAGATGCAGCCGGCTCAGGAGCCGGACGAAACCGCCGGTACGGTGCCGATGAAGCTGGACAACAGTTTCATCTATAGCAACCTGCCGTCGAATCAGCTGGAGCAGATGGTGCGTAAAGCGGTGCCGCGTTTGCCGGTCTCGCCGAGCAGTTTGCCCAGCGACAGCAACGACTTTATCGCCCAGCTGGCGCAACCGGCGCAGGTCGCCAGTCAGCAGAGCGGCATTCCGCATCATCTGATCCTGGCGCAGGCCGCGCTGGAATCCGGCTGGGGCCAGCGACAGATCCTGACGCGCGACGGCAAGCCGAGTTACAACGTATTTGGTATTAAGGCGAGCGGTGACTGGAAAGGTGCAACCACCGGTATCATGACCACCGAATACGAAGGCGGCGTGGCGAAAAAAGTGCGCGCCAGTTTCCGTGTGTATGGCTCCTATATGGAAGCGCTCAGCGACTACGTCAAACTGCTGTCCAATAATCCTCGTTATGCCGCCGTTGCCAACGCACCGAGTGCCGAGCAGGGCGCGCGTGCCTTGCAGGCAGCTGGTTACGCGACCGATCCAAAGTATGCGCAGAAACTGGTGGGAATGATCCAGCAATTCAAAAGCATGGGCGAAAAAGTGGTGAAGGCGTACAGCAACGACATCACCGATTTGTTCTGATTTTTGCTCTCAAGTTTCACTTAAGCACGCCGATAACAATCACATGCCGCGGGCGTTCACCGCCCGCGCAATCGCACTGATGACTGCCAGCCCGGTTAACGGGAAATTAAGGAACCGAGATGTCCAGCATAATTAACTCAGCGATGAGTGGGCTGAGCGCCGCACAGGCTGCATTAAGCACCACCAGTAACAACATCAGCAATTACACGGTAGCGGGCTATTCACGTCAGACTATTCTGTTGAGCCAGGCCAACAGCACGCTCTCCGGCAGCAGCTACTACGGAAATGGTGTCAACGTGACCGGTGTGCAACGTGAATACGATCAGTTCATTACCGCGCAGCTGCGTGGCGCGAGCGCCAATTACAGTGCGGTGAACACCCAATATTCGCAGATCTCCAATATCGATGATCTGCTCTCTACCTCGACCACCAGCCTGTCGACGTCGATCCAGAACTTCTTTACCAACGTGCAGAGCGTGGTGAGTAACGCAGATGATCCGTCGGCACGTCAGTCGATGCTGAGTTATGCGCAAGGCCTGGTGAACCAGTTCCAGACCACCGCGCAGTATCTCAACAACATGCAGAGCAGCGTCAATACTGACATTGGCTCCAGCGTTGACCAGATTAATACCTATACCAAGCAAATCGCCGATCTCAACACGCAGATCGCGAAGCTGACTACCGGCGGTGGCACAGCACCTAACGACTTGCTCGATCAGCGCGATCAGTTAGTCAACAACCTGAACAACGTGGTTGGCGTCAGCGTGTCGCAGCAGGATGGCAGCTATGTAGTTTCTATGGGCAGCCTGACGCTGGTTAACGGCAAAAACACCACGCAATTGGTGGCGATGCCTTCCAGCAGCGATCCATCGCGCACCACGGTTGGCTATGTCGATAAGCTGGCGGGTAATGTTGAAATCCCGGAAAAAACCCTGACCACCGGCTCGCTCGGCGGTTTGCTGGCGTTCCGTACCCAGGATCTGGATACCGCGCAGAATCAGCTGGGTCAGCTGGCTGCCGCATTCACCACCAGCTTCAACGCGGTGCAAACTCAGGGTTACGACAGCAACGGTAATCAGGGAACCGATTTCTTCACCATCGGTAGCCCAACGGTGGTCAGTAACAGCAAGAACACCGGCACCGCGACAGTCAGCGCGGCCTGGTCAGACAGCAGCGCCTTAAAAGCCTCGAACTACACCGTAAGCTATGACGGCAGTAACTGGTCTGTGACGCGCATGTCGGACAACGTGAAAATCACCCCGACGCAAGGCACGGATGGCAGCGGCAATACCACATTGAGCTTCGATGGTCTTGATCTGACGGTCAGCGGCAGCGCGAGTGCAAAAGATAGCTTCCTGGTGAAGCCGGTACAGAACGTAATTGCTGGTATGACGGTAGCGATTACCGATGAGTCGCAGATTGCGGCGGCATCCTCGGCGACCAGCGGTGAAAGTGATAACACCAACGCGCAAAAGATGTTGAACCTGCAGGACGCCAACCTGGTGAACGGCAATGCCACCATCGCGCAGGCTTACGCCAGTATTGTCAGCACCATCGGTAACAAAACCAGCTCGCTGGAAACGGCAAGCACCACTCAGGAAAACGTGGTTAATCAGTTGACCGATCGTCAGCAATCCGTTTCCGGCGTTAACCTCGATGAAGAGTACGCCAACCTGACTAAATATCAGCAATTTTACATGGCTAATGCGCAGGTGCTGCAAACGGCCAGCACCATTTTCAATGCGCTGATGGACATCCGCGGCTAAGCAGAGAGGATAAAAGCCCATGCGTTTAAGTACTAATATGATTTTTAACCAGCAGGTGCGCGGGATTACCGATTCGCAGTCTTCTTGGTTGAAAGTGGGTGAGCAGCTTTCCAGCGGCCGCCGCGTTAGCAATCCATCCGATGATCCGATTGCCGCTGCACGTTCTGTGGTGTTGTCGCAGTCACAGGCGCAAAGTAGCCAGTATGCCACGGCACGCAGCTACGCCGATCAGAGCCTGTCGATGGAAGAGAATGCACTCTCCAGCGTCACCAGCAGTATTCAGGATGCGCAGACGCTGATCGTTTACGGCTCAACCGGTACGCTGAGTGATGATGACCGTGGCTCCATTGCCACGCAGTTAGAAGGTATCCGTGCGCAGTTGCTCAACCAGGCGAACAGCCAGGATGGCAACGGCCGCTACATTTTTGCTGGCTACAAAACCGATACCGCACCGTTTACCGATTCAGGTACCGGCGTCACGTACACCGGCGGCACTGATGCTATTTCGCAGAAAGTGGACTCCAGCCGCACCATGACGGTGGGCGATACCGGCAACTCGGTATTTATGTCGATCACCGGCAACGCAAAAGCCGAACCTGATGGCAGCGCCAGCGAAACTAACCTGTTTAACATGCTGGATAGCGCGATTGCCGCGCTGAAAGTGCCGCAGGATGACGCTGATGCCGCGACAAAACAGACTTTCCAGGATGCGCTGGACAAGACTAACCGTGGTTTGAGTAACTCGCTGAACAACGTGTTAACCGTGCGTTCTGCCGTGGGTACGAAGTTAGCTGAACTGGATACGCTGGATGCGCAGGGTGACGATCGTGACACCATTATGGCGTCGCAGATGAGTGATTTGGTTGAGGTTGATTACACCTCGGCGATCTCCAGTTACACCATGCAACAGACAGCACTGCAGGCGTCTTATAAGACCTTTACTGATATGTCGCAGATGTCGCTGTTCCAGCTTAATTCGTAATTGACTTGAACCTTTGAGCGTACTTTAACCGGGTGCGCTTAGTTTCTCCCACCGCCTTTCGGGGCTGTGGGATTTTTTTTGCCTATTATTTAGGTCGCCATTTATGACGTAATGCTTGTCCGTTAAGCGTGAATCGGTCGCCATTAATGGCGACCCTACAGTTGTTTGGCAAGGTTTGCGTTATAGATAGGAAATTTATTGCTTAATTAAGCGGCATTACACCACAGATGGCGCAATGCCGCGCATCGTAGGGGCGCCATTTATGGCGACCGCAGGCAATAAAAAACCCCGGACTTGCCGGGGTTTGATGTTTACTGACGTGCTTAAGCTTACGCGCTTTCCGGACGGGTTGCCGGGGCGGTGGCCTGATGCGTCGCGCTGTGACCGCCAGCAGAGCCGCGGCCCTCGAAGCCAAACGCTGGACGGACCCAGTCGCTATTGCGAACCGGTTCAGGTTCCCACGCCGGGGCCGGTGCTTTGGTCATCGGTGCGGTAGCGTGATGCTTGAAGCGCGTCTCAACCGTGGTCACTGCGGTATCACGTGCCGCAACCGGCGCATGAGGTTCAGTGACCGGCGTGACTTCGGCTTCAGCCGCAACTGGCGCAGCCAGCACGTCTTCAACCTGAGCTTCAACTGCTGGCGAAACATCAGCTGGCGCCTGCTCAACTACCGCAGCCACTTCGCTAACTGCTACTTCAGGCTTCGCTTCTTCAACAACAACAGCCGGTTCCGCTTCAGCCGCCGTTTCCTGAGCAACCTGTTCATCAGCAGCAGAAATCACGGCTGGTTCTTCGTTGACTGGCGCGGCAATTGGCGAGACGTCATCAGTGTTTACCACTGGCACATCGGTATGTGCTTGCGGTTCAGCCTGATGCACTACTTCTTCAGCAGCAACTTGCTCAACAGGCGGTTCAACAGCTGCTGGCTGAGTTTCTGCATCAGCGGATTGCTGGTAGCCGTAATCCGACACTTCATGCATCGCATCTTGCGTGCTGTACTCTTCCTGCGCTTGCGCAACCGGGTAAGAGATCCACACTTTGCCTGACGCCATTTCTGGTGAGGCAGCAGCCGATTCCAGCGGCATTGCAGACTGCGTTGGGTAACGCTCGTCACGATAACGACGACGACGCTGGCCACTCACGCGCAGGTGACGCGGTGAACGACGTGAACGGCGCGGCATATTGGCGCTATCACGGTTATCGCTATCATCTTGCTCGTCATTGCTGGCTTCAGGATGTTCGTTGTACTGAGCGCGCGGCGCAGTTTCAATGGCGGCTTCGTGCACCACTGGCGCTTCGGCAGCAATTTCAGTGGTGTCGCCCACACGCACGCGCTGTGACAGCTGACGCTGCTTACGACGCGGCATTACCTGAACGCGTTCTTCTTCCTGCTCAACGTTTTCGTCAACGACAGGCGCCTGAACAACCGGCTCAGCGGCTTTCTGATCCTGCTGCTGAGTGCGCTTCTCTTCCTGACGACGACGCTGGCGATCTGCACGCTGTTCGCGGCGCTGTTGCTGCTGCTCATCACGTTGCTCAAGCGCTTCATCGCTCAGGACCGGACGCGCTTCACGCGGCTCGTTCTGACGCTTGTTGCGACGATTGTCCTGATTGTCACGCGGTTCGCGGGCTTCACGTGGCTCACGTGCTTCACGCGGCTCGCGCGGTTCACGACCTTCGCGCACCTGACCATTCTCGCCATTACGCGGAGTACGTTCGCGACGGTTGTTGCGGCGGTTGTTATTGTTGCGACGTTCGCCACGCTGCTGGGTATTTTCAGATTCAGCAGCAACAACGGCTGGGGATTCTTGTTTAGTTTCAGCAGGAGCCGCAGCTGGCGCATCACCGGCAAACAGTTTCTTCAATCCGCTCAGCAGGCGTGCCACGAAGCCGGTGTTAGTCACAGCTGGTGCTGCAACAGCAGGCTTGGTTTTCACTTCTGCTGCAGGCTGAGACTCTTTCACCACTTCAACCGGCGCAGGCGGCGCATCAGGCATCGCGAAGGCGGCCAATGCTGGCTGCTCCGGACGACGACGCTCAGCGTGCTCTTCTTCAGAAGGCAGCGCCATTTCCGCTTCGTGCAGTTTCGGTAAGTGATAGCTCAGCGTTTGCGTCTCTTCGCCGGTGCGAACACGCAGTACCGAGTAGTGTGGCGTTTCCATCTGATCGTTTGGCACGATGATGGCACGCACGCCGCCCTGGCGTTTTTCGATGGCGCTTACGGCATCACGCTTTTCGTTCAGCAGGTAAGAGGCGACCTGAACCGGAACAATCGCATGCACTTCTTTGGTGTTGTCTTTCAGCGCTTCTTCTTCAATCAGACGCAGAATAGACAACGACAGCGATTCGTTATCACGGATGGTGCCGGTACCGCTACAGCGTGGGCAGACATGATGGCTGGATTCACCCAGTGACGGGCTCAGACGCTGACGCGACATCTCCAGCAAACCGAAGCGTGAAATGTGGCTGATCTGAATACGCGCACGATCCTGACGCACCGCTTCACGCAGACGGTTTTCCACCGCGCGCTGATGGCGCACTGGCGTCATGTCGATGAAGTCGATAACAATCAGGCCGCCGAGATCGCGCAGACGCAGCTGGCGAGCGATCTCATCGGCCGCTTCCAGGTTGGTGTTATAGGCGGTTTCTTCGATATCACCGCCGCGAGTTGCACGCGCGGAGTTGATATCAATCGCCGTCAGGGCTTCGGTGCTATCGATAACAATCGAGCCGCCTGATGGCAGACGCACTTCACGCTGGAAGGCTGATTCAATTTGCGATTCGATTTGGTAGTGGCTGAACAGCGGGATTTCACCGGTGTACAGTTTGATTTTGCTGCTGAAGTCTGGACGACCTAGTGCAGCAATGTGCTGACGAGCCAGTTCCAGGACTTTTGGATTATCGATAAGGATTTCACCGATATCCTGACGCAGATAGTCGCGGAAGGCGCGCACGATAACGTTGCTTTCCTGATGGATCAGGAAAGGCGCCGGGCGGCTGTCTGCGGCTTTCTTAATGGCTTCCCAGTGCTTCATACGGAAGCTGAGATCCCACTGCAGTGATTCGGCAGATTTGCCTACGCCCGCAGTGCGGACGATTAATCCCATGCCGTCTGGAAGTTCCAGTGCGGAAAGTGCTTCTTTTAATTCGGTACGATCGTCGCCCTCAATGCGGCGTGAAATACCACCAGCACGTGGGTTGTTCGGCATCAATACCAGATAGCTACCGGCCAGAGAAATAAAGGTGGTGAGTGCTGCACCTTTATTACCGCGTTCCTCTTTATCAATTTGAACGATAACTTCCTGACCTTCACGCAGCACATCTTTGATATTCGGACGACCATGTGCGTTGTAATTGGCGGGGAAGTATTCGCGGGAAATTTCTTTCAGAGGGAGGAAACCGTGACGTTCTGCACCGTAATCGACAAATGCAGCTTCAAGGCTGGGTTCAACGCGGGTGATTTTACCTTTGTATATGTTGGCTTTTTTCTGTTCGTGTCCAGGACTTTCAATATCCAGATCGTACAGACGTTGTCCATCAACCAGGGCAACGCGCAACTCCTCCTGCTGAGTTGCGTTAATTAACATTCTTTTCATCGTGACTTACTCGTTATTCTCACATGAGTGATCTAGCTGCGGGCATCGTTACCCTGGACGAGAATCAACCGATGGCCCCGTGTCTTAATGCACTGACGTCAACCTCACGGTTGTCGGCGGCTAAAGGGGCGCAAATCTTGTCGGTGGCCTGTTTTTCATAAGGAAATCCAGCGCCTGAAGGTGGAAATGTTACAGAGTATTCAAAAATCCACACATCCTGGTCTGTCGTCCAGGCCGCAACCCGCAGCCCGCTAAGTGCCTGATTTAACATTACGTCTTACGCCATTGCTGCGTGTCCGTTCAATCCGGCAAAATGACTTATTTCGCTCTTTTTCCTGCCTGAATCTTTCCAGGGCAGAAACCCCTGCATTATTCCATTGCTAACCAACATTAAGCAAGGCGACTTTTGCCAAGCTGAGAAGTTTATTCGTCCATAACCTGTTCATTTGCAGGGCTAATCATCGCATCGCTGAAAATGTCGCCATTTTCACCGTTTCATCGCGCGACAAAGAGAGAGTTAAGCACAGAAAAAGGGGTGGCGCTATCCAGGGACACTAATTAGAATCGCCGCCATGAAAACAGAGAATCCCGGCGTACAGTATGTCGCCATCACGGCTGAAAATGCCGGACAACGAATTGATAACTTTTTGCGCACCCAGCTCAAGGGCGTGCCGAAAAGCATGATTTATCGCATTTTGCGTAAAGGCGAAGTGCGAGTGAATAAAAAGCGCGTTAAACCGGAATATAAGCTGGAGGATGGCGACGAGCTGCGTATTCCGCCGGTGCGGGTTGCCGAGCGCGAAGAGAATACGGTTTCACCGAAGCTGGATAAAGTCGCGGCGCTCACCAATGCCATTCTGTATGAAGATGATTACCTGATGGTGCTGAATAAGCCGTCGGGCACGGCGGTGCACGGTGGCAGCGGATTAAGTTTCGGCGTGATTGAAGGGCTGCGTGCGTTGCGTCCGGAAGCGCGATTCCTCGAGTTAGTCCATCGCCTCGATCGTGATACTTCCGGCATCCTGTTGGTGGCGAAGAAGCGTTCTGCGTTGCGCTCGCTGCATGAGCAACTGCGCGAAAAGGGCATGCAGAAGGATTACCTGGCGCTGGTGCGCGGTGACTGGCCATCGCATCTGAAAGTGGTGCAGGCTCCGCTGCTGAAAAACATTTTGCAGAGCGGCGAGCGTGTGGTTCGCGTGAGTGCGGAAGGCAAGCCTTCTGAGACGCGCTTTAAAGTCGAAGAGCGTTTCGGTTTCGCGACCTTGGTGAAAGCCAGTCCGGTGACCGGTCGTACCCATCAGATTCGTGTGCATACGCTGCACGGCGGCCATCCAATCGCCTTTGACGATCGCTACGGCGACCGCGAATTTGATGCGCAATTAGGTTCGACGGGCTTGTCGCGTCTGTTCCTGCATGCAGCGGCGTTAACCTTCACCCATCCCAACACCGGAGAAGTGCTGCGGATGGAAGCGCCACTGGATGGCGCACTCAAGAATTGCCTCGCCAAACTGCGTCAGAAAAAAGCCTGATTATCCGGGCATCAACACAATGCGTTGATGCCCACCTTTCTTAGCATTTCATCCAGCGCAATCAGCGGTAAGCCAATCAAGGTATTGGGATCGCGACCTTCCAGCATGTCAAATAAACAAATTCCCAATCCTTCGCTTTTGAAACTGCCAGCGCACTGCAGCGGCTGTTCCTTTTCGACATAACCACGAATCTCTTCAGCACTCAACTCGCGGAAATGCACCGTAAAGGGTTCGCAAATGACCGATTGTTTGCCGCTCTGCGGTTGCAGTAGCGCCAGACCGGTATAAAAGGTGATGGCGTTGCCACTGGCCGCCGCAAGTTGCTGGCAGGCCTTTTCCACGGTGTGCGGTTTACCGGTTATCTCGCCATTCAGCACACAAACCTGATCGGAACCGATTATCCAGCTGTCTGGGTAACGTGCTGCCAGCGCCTGCGCTTTAGCTAATGCCAGACGCTGCACCAGCTCGGGGGCCGATTCATGCGGTAGCGGGGATTCGTCGCAATCGGGGGCTGCGGTAATAAAAGGCAGGCCCAGTTTGCTCAGCAGCGCCTGACGAAAAGGGGAGGTAGAGGCTAAAACCAAAGGTGTCGTCATTTTTTTTCAGAATAGATAGCGTAAAGATGACAGTCATTTTAAACTATGCGCCGCACTGGATGCGACTAACGGGTGAAAGATGCCGTAAACCGGCCTTTTTCTTTGACTCTATGACGTTACAAAGTTAATATGCGCGCCCTATGCAAAAGGTAAAATTACCCCTGACGCTCGATCCGGTCCGCGCCGCGCAAAAACGCCTTGATTATCATGGTGTTTATGCACCTGAATTGGTGGCGCGCTTGGCCGAAACGGTCGTGAGTGTGGACAGTGAAGTTGAATGCGATATGTCGTTTGCGGTTGATAACCAGCGCCTCGCCGTTCTGCAAGGAACAGCCGAAGTGCAGGTGACTCTGTCATGTCAACGCTGCAACCAGTCGTTTCCACGTCATGTTCACGTAAGCTATTGCTTCAGTCCTGTCTCTTCTGATGAGCAGGCCGAGGCACTACCGGAAGCCTACGAGCCAGTTGATGTCAATGATTTTGGTGAGATCGACTTGCTGGCAGTGATCGAAGATGAGCTCATCCTCGCGCTGCCCGTGGTTCCGGTGCATGATTCTGAACACTGTGAAGTGTCCGACGCGGACATGGTATTAGGTCAACTGCCTCCAGAGGCAGAAAAACCAAATCCCTTTGCCGTATTAGCCAGTTTAAAGCGTAAGTAATAGGAGTAAGGTCCATGGCCGTACAACAGAATAAACCAACCCGTTCTAAGCGTGGTATGCGTCGTTCACACGATGCTCTGACCACTGCTGCTCTGTCAGTAGATAAAGTTTCTGGCGAAACTCATCTGCGTCACCATATCACTGCGGATGGTTACTACCGCGGTCGCAAGGTTATCACCAAGTAATCCTCGCGATTACACAAGGCGATACCTTGACACGTTTGACCCTGGCAGTTGATGCCATGGGCGGGGACTTCGGTCCTTGCGTGACAGTGCCTGCAGCCTTGCAGGCACTGGCCTCTCATTCGGAGCTGGTTCTTCTTCTGGTCGGCGATCCCGACATCATCTCGTCATTTCTTGCCAAAGCGGATTCCTCGTTACAGAGGCGTGTGCAGGTTATTCCTGCCGAATCGGTTATTGCAAGTGATGCCAAACCTTCTCAGGCGATTCGTAACAGTCGCGGCAGTTCCATGCGTGTGGCGTTAGAGTTGGTGAAAGAGGGGAGAGCACAAGCCTGTGTCAGTGCGGGAAATACCGGCGCACTGATGAGCCTGGCGAAAATGCTATTAAAACCGCTGGATGGCATTGAGCGTCCGGCGTTGATGACGGTGTTGCCGCATCAGCAGCATGGCAAAACGGTGGTGCTGGATCTCGGCGCTAACGTTGAATCCGACAGCGCCATGCTGGTGCAGTTTGCGATTATGGGCGCAGTGATGGCCGAAGAAGTGCTGGAGATCGCCCAGCCGCGTGTGGCGCTACTGAATATTGGTCAGGAAGAGACCAAAGGATTAGAAACAATCCGCGCCGCATCTGCGGTGCTGCGAGCGTCACCGCAAATCAACTATATTGGATACCTTGAGGGGAACGATCTCCTCACCGGCAAGACGGATGTGCTGGTTTGTGATGGCTTCGTTGGTAACGTCACGTTGAAGACCATGGAAGGCGTGGTAAGAATGTTCCTCTCTCTGATCAAATCGTCAGAGGAAGGAAAAAAACGGGCCTGGTGGCTAACATTGCTGGGGCGCTGGATTCAAAAGCGTCTGGTAAAGCGTTTCGGCCATCTCAACCCCGACCAGTACAATGGCGCTTGTCTGTTAGGATTGCGCGGGACAGTGATCAAAAGCCACGGTGCGGCGAATCAACGTGCATTTGCCGTGGCGATAGAGCAGGCAGAGCAGACGGTGCGAAAGCAAGTCCCAGAGAGGATTGCTGCGCGCCTTGACACTGTATTAGCCAGGAGTGACAAAGCGTAGATGTTTACCAAAATTATCGGTACGGGCAGCTATTTGCCTGAGCAGATTCGCTCCAATGCGGATCTGGAAAAAATGGTCGAGACGACGGACGAGTGGATTGTCACCCGGACCGGCATCCGTGAGCGTCGTATTGCCGCTCCGGATGAAACCGTAGCTACTATGGGCTTCACCGCAGCACAGCGCGCGCTGGAAATGGCGGGTGTGAATGCGAGCGACGTTGGCCTGATCATTGTGGCAACCACCTCTTCCAGCCACGCCTTCCCAAGTTCAGCGTGCATGATCCAGCAGATGCTGGAGATCAACGATTGCGCTGCCTTCGATTTGGCCGCAGCTTGTGCGGGCTTCACCTATGCACTGAGCGTTGCCGATCAATACAT